>CACZPT010000196.1 GCA_902783085.1 uncultured Methanobrevibacter sp. | reverse complement strand
AATTTCAAAATCATTTCTTCAATTTCTTCGTTAGTATAAGTTACCCATTCTGGTCTTGCCATAATATAACCTCATATAAAATAATATTAATTAATATTGAGTAGAATACCACTCTATAAATTTTTTTAATGAATTTTTTCTATGTGAAAATTGGTTTTTTTCATCAGTTGTTAATTCACCGAAGGTCTTACCCTCACTAGGAACATAAAATATAGGATCAAAAGCAAACCCTAAATCACCTTTCTCTTCAACTGATATTTCTCCTTCGACCTTGCCTAAAAAAGTCTTGGGCTCAGAATTGGGGGCACAGTACCCAATAACTGACCTGAATTCGGCATAACGGTCAGAAACATTATTTAATAGCTTTAAAATTCCTTGATTTCCAATTGTATCTTGTACATAATGCGAATAAGTTCCAGGAAAATAATTTAAAGCTCTAATAAATAAACCAGCATCTTCAACAATCACAGGTCTATTAAGCTTATGACAAGCATATTTTGCACCTGATAAAGCCACTTCCTCAAGAGTTCCCTGAGGTTCCATGTAACCTAAATCAATATGCTCAAGTTTTATGTCATAATCTTTAAAAATATTCTCTGCTTCTATAACTTTATGTTTGTTACCAGTTATAAATGTTATCATGCAAATATTTTTGATAAAAATTTTTAATATAATTATCTATTAATGAGTATAGCGACCACGTTTT
Organism: uncultured Methanobrevibacter sp.; assembly: GCA_902783085.1. Taxonomy (GTDB): domain Archaea; phylum Methanobacteriota; class Methanobacteria; order Methanobacteriales; family Methanobacteriaceae; genus Methanocatella. Next base: position 5,774 of record CACZPT010000196.1, on the reverse strand, counting down.
TCAATATCACTAATCTTATTGATAACTTTACTCTCACCATAACCTTTTAAAACTTCATCAAAATAACTAACAGCTTTGTTATAATCAATACTTTGTAAAGATTTTTTTAAAACAAGTAAATCAACTGCTTTATCCTCATCTAAATCAGAATAACGACCTAAACCAAAATCTAAAAAGACCAAATTATCATTCGCCAACATTATATTCGAAGAAGTAATATCTCCATGTATAATATCAGCTTTATGCAATTTAGCTATATTTAAACCTACTTCATAAGCCAATTTATCATCAATTATATCTTTAAGCATAACTCCATTAATTTCTTCCATTAAAATTGATTTGTCAACTAAATTAACATCATAAAGAACCGGAGTTCTAATACCTGCCCTTTTGGCATCAGATAATAATTTAGCTTCAAGTTTAGTTCTTGATTTTCTAATTTTTGAGTCAATCACAGATATACGATAATTCTTAGGAATTCTTGATTTCAAAACCGCATTTTTACCTAAATATGAATCATTTAAAATATTAGACTCCGCACCTTTAGCAATAAGACCATCTTCAAGTTTCAAATAGCTTTTTTTATTATCAATCCATGGAATATCAACTTCATCAGTCCTAAATTTCTGTATAATTCCAGTTTCAGATAATTCCATCGGTCCAAATTCATTACACATCAATAATCCCAACCATGCAATCATAACTCCATTATCACCACATAGTTTCATCCCAGGCATGTAAAATTTAGCACCATGTTCCTCAGACATTACCTTAAGCATTTCACGTAACCTTGAATTGGCTGATACGCCCCCACATAACATTACCTCATCTTTTTGTGTGTGAGATAATGCACGTTCAGTTACCTCAACAAGCATTGAAAAAGCTGTTTCTTGAAGTGAAAAACAAACATCTTCTATTTTAGTGCCCTTTTCATATTCTCTTAAAGCGGCGGATAATAACCCTGAAAATGAAAAATCCATTCCTTTTACAATATAAGGTAAATCAATATACGAACCATCACGAGCTAATTTTTCAACAATAGGCCCGCCAGGATGGCCTAAACCTGTTTCACGACCAAACTGATCGAGACAATTTCCAATAGCTATATCCAAAGTTTCACCAAAAATTCTATAACGTCCACTTTCATAAGCTATTACCTGACTATTTCCACCACTTACATATAATGACACAGGATTAACTGCACCAGTATCAAGTTTACCAACTTCCACATGGCCAATACAATGATTAACTCCAATGATAGGTTTATTTAAAGATAATGCAAGTGATCTTGCCGAAGTCGCAACAATTCTTAAAGCAGGCCCCAAACCCGGACCCTGTGAAAATGAGATTAAATCAATATCTTCATAAGATATTCCAGCTTGACTAACAGCTTGAGGAATTAATTTAGGAATCCACTCCCCATGATGTTCTGCAGCTATTCTTGGATGAATTCCACCTTTTTCCGGGAATAATTGGCGACCTTGCATAGCTAATATATTACCATCACCATCGACAATTCCTACCCCTGTTTTTTCTGCAGTTCCTTCAATTCCTAAACATATCAAAATAATCAACTAAAAATTTAATTTAATATAATAATATATTAAGTCCTTACATATAATAATTAACATTGGATTTTATCTAAATAGTGCAAGAATACCTTGACTTCTTTAAGTCATGGATGAATTGCACAAGTTTTGAATACTTTTTAAATGCTCTCTAAAGAACTTTAAATAGTAATATGGTATAAAATAATAAATGACAATGATAAAGTTAAATTAAACTTTTTCAACGATAATCAAGTTCAAAAAGCAATATTAATTGAATTTATCTGAACCTTCGAAACTAGGGGAATAGCATGGTAATCCTATACCCACAGGAGTATGCAGCCCGTGAAGTAAGAATTCTCAACTTCTACAAGTTGAGGCAGTTCAAGATGCATACAATATTCACAAAAAGATTATATCATGAAGTGGAAGAAGGCAAACTTAAAGGTTAAGAAGCTATTGATAATGGACTTATGGAACTTTTAGAATAAAAAGGAAAAAAAGTCCCACAAAATACATTGAACCGTTTGCTGAATATTCTCCACTTTACAAAGAAATGATACTTTCAAGGCCTAAAGGATTATCAGTACCTCCAAAAGACCCGATAATATAAAAACATCAGTTGATAGTGAAATTTAACTGAAGACTTATTAAATAAGCTTATATTGCAAAATCGAATCATGAATCAAAATAAAATAATTATCGAATATCTAAAGCAAATCGGAGATAAATTATGATTGAAGGAATTAAAACTTACGGTAATAATAGTTTAATAAATGAACTTAAATACGCAATTGACCCTGTTTTTATATGTACTATAGGAACAACTGAAACTTCACTAATACCTGGTCTTTCAGGAGCTGGAGCATCTCCAGATTTAACTGAATATACTCCCGCAGCTGATGTTGAAATATTATGTTTAGGCAATGTTAAATGTATGGATAACATTCCACAAACAGTTGTTGGAAAGGCAGCTGCACCAACACCGGCAATGCTTACAAAAGCATCTCTACAAATAGCAGATATTCCATTTGTTATTGTGGATGCAGGTTCAAAAATAAAACCTCAAATAGAATGTATGAGAATGGGTAGCAAATATGGAAGAGACATAAGAACTGGAAAAGGTGTCTTAAATCCTCTTGAAATTTATGAAAATGCACGTGATTTAGGAGCTGAATTAGCTAGAAGACATCCTATGTTAATAATTGGTGAAAGTATAGCAGCAGGAACAACAACTGCTTTAGGTGTCTTAAAAGCTCTTGGTTATGATGCAAATGAAAAAGTAAGTGGAAGTATGCCTCATAATCCTCATGATATGAAAACAAAAATAGTTGATGAAGGATTAAAAAACGCTAATCTTGACCCTAAAAAAGATAATATCGATGGACTTCAAGCAGTAGGTGCAGTAGGAGACCCTATTCTTGCAGCTGTAAGTGGATTAGTTATTGGAGTTGATGAGCAAATTCCTATCATACTTGCTGGAGGAACACAAATGGCTGCTGTATGTGCGATTATAAAATCTATCAAACCTAATTTTGATTTTTCAAGAATAAATATTGCTACAACGGTTTATGTGGTGGGGGATGAAACCGCAGATTTGATTGGATTACTATCACAAATTGATGAAGATATTACATTACACTCCGTTAATCCAAACTTCGAAGAATCCGAACATGATGGATTAAAAAATTACTTAGACGGATTTGTAAAAGAAGGAACTGGAGCCGGAGGAGCTATGTTTACAGCATTAGTCCGGGGCGTTCCAGTTGAAAAATTAAGAAAAAAAATAGAAAAAGTTTGTAAATAATTACAAACTAAACTCCCCATTTAAAATATATTAGCAATTGAACCTAAAAAGACTACAATACCAACAATCCAACAATATAATGCAAAAATATCCAAGCTTTTATTTTGAATTAAATCAAGTAACCATTTAATCGCAAGATAACCTGAAATGAATGCTGCAATAAAACCTAAAAGAACAGCAGCTGAATCAGCACCAATTGCTGTACCTATATCTTTAAATTGTACAATAAAAGCGCCAAAAATTGCTGGAATAGATAATATAAAGCTAAATTTAGCAGCGAATTCCTTATCAAGACCTGCTATTAAACCTGCAGCAATAGTTGTTCCAGAACGAGAAAGACCTGGAAGAATTGCACATGCTTGACCTAATCCCATAAATAGTGATTGGAACCAACCTAAATTTGACATGTCAATTTTGCCTGAAGCAAATCTTTGAGATATGTACAATATTGTTCCAGTTACAAATAAGAAAAATGCAGGAGCATATAAAGCACCAGCAAATAATGCATCTACATGACTTTCAAATAAAAGGCCAACAATAGCTACAGGGATTGTTGCTAAAATAACATACCATGAAAGCCTTTTATAAACATCCCCATATAAACCTTCCATGAATCTACGCTGTAACAAATCATCAATAGTTAACCACCATGCTTTTATCAATTTATAGACATCTGCACGGAAGAAGCATAAAACTGCTAAAAGTGTTCCTAAATGGAGAAATGTACTAAAAGCTAGAGAGCTTTCAACTCCCAGTAACTTTTGAATAAAAATTAAGTGAGCTGAACTACTTACCGGTAAAAATTCAGTTAAACCCTGAACAATACCAATAATAATTCCCTGTAAAATATTCATTTAAGACACCTAAATATAATCTAACCAGCCATATTTATCTTCAACTTTTGCTTCAACAATTTCAAAGAATGCACTTTGAATATTTTCAGAAACTGGACCTCTTTTTCCAATTCCAATGGTTTTATGATCAATTGATTTAATTGGAGTTACTTCAGCAGCAGTTCCAGTAAAGAATACTTCATCAGCTAAGTATAATCTTTCACGGGTGATAGATTCCTCGATAACTTCATAACCTAAGTCTTTTGCAACTTTAATGATTGAATCTCTAGTAATACCCCTTAAATTTGAAGATGCAATAGTAGGAGTATGTAATACACCATCTTCAACTAAAAATATGTTTTCCCCACTACCTTCTGAAACATAACCCGCATAATCCAGCATAATAGCTTCATCATAACCATGTTCAATAGCTTCTATTTTAGCTAACTGAGAATTCATATAATTTGCACCACACTTAGCAAGAGTTGGGAATGTATCTGGTGCCGGTTTTCTCCATGATGAAACACCAATATCTACACCATTAGCCATTCCTTCTTCACCAAGATATGAACCCCATTCCCAAGCAGCAATAATAACATTAACTGGGCAGTTTAATGGGTTAACACCTAATTCTCCATAACCTCTAAATACAATTGGGCGTATATAACATGATTTTAAATCATTAACCCTTATAATTTCTTTAATTGCTTCTGCAATCTCTTCTTCAGTATATGGAATAGGCATTTTATATATTTTTGCGGAATCAAATAAACGTTTTACATGTTCTTCTAAACGAAATACTGCAGAACCTTTATCATTACTGTAAGCTCTTATACCTTCAAAAACACTTGTTCCATAATGAACTACATGAGAAAGTGCGTGAATTTGTGCATCTTTCCAATCAACAATTTCTCCATCCATCCATACTTTACTTGCTGTATCGTCCCAAGCCATATAATATCACTTCTTAAGTTTTTCTAATTATAATATTTTAGATTTATTTTTATTTATAATTAATCAATGGTAAAATACAAGCTCTTTCAAAAAAATTTGTTGATTTGAAATTTTTTGATGAAAGTTAGTTTTGAATTTTTAATTCTGTTTAAAAACAGTTAAATTTAATAAGAGGTTTAAGTAAAAGTTTTTATGCCAAATCAAAAAAAATTGCTCTAAATAGTGTTTTTAGATGTTAAAAAATATATATTGTGATTTTGATGATGGATTTGTTCTTTTAAATCCTCATTTTGTGAAAATTTTTAAATCTTGTCAAGAGGCTTTGAAATCTTTTGATTTAAGTTTTAAAAGGATGTTTCTTATTTTGAAATGAGTTTAGCTAGATGTCAACATTGTGGAATTCATCATCTTGTTAAATATGGGTTTACTGATGGAAGTTGGTATTTAAGATATAGGTAAAACTATGGTTAAAGTTCAGTGCTATATTTGTAAATGTTGTAGTAAAAGCTTTCAAACGGATTTTGTAAGTCTTGTTGATAGAAATAGTAATAGTATATAATAAATTTAATTCTGAATTTATTTATATATGATAATAAAATTAAATTATATTTTTTGGACTTCCCAATCTTCATT
>CACZPT010000195.1 GCA_902783085.1 uncultured Methanobrevibacter sp. | reverse complement strand
AATCCAATAATGGATAAAATACGGATAAATTAATAAAAAACAAAGAAATTATTAAATTATGGAATTATGGAGAATCCTCTTAATAAAGTTTTTAATAAATAAATTTTATATTTATAGTTATGAAACAGGTTATGATTGTAAGGACAGATTTAAAGATGGGCAAGGGAAAAATAGCTGCTCAGTGTTGTCATGGGTCTATTGGTTCATATAAAAGAACTTCAAAAGATAAAATTAAAAAATGGGAAAATGAGGCTTATGCAAAAGTAGTTTGTAAGGTTGGGTCTTTGGATGAGTTATTGAATCTTAAAAAATTAGCGGCTCAGAGGAATATTTCTCATTATTTGGTAATTGATGCTGGAAGGACACAGATACCTACATCAACCGTCACAGTTTTGGCACTTGGTCCTGATGAAGATGAAATAATTGATGAAGTGACTGGGGATTTAAAACTTTTATAGATTAACTATCAATTTAACGATAGCAATTTTCAATTAAAATGGTGTGTGATTGATATCATAAAACAAGTTGTTAAAATTGGGGGAAGTTTATTTCCAGATTATGCAATAAAACTCACAGAAAAACTTCAAAACACCAATTCGTTAATAGTTTTAGGTGGGGGCGAGTTTGCTAACTTGATTAGAAAATATGACTCCCAACAAGATTTTTCAGCTAAAGTAACTCATTATACAGCAATAGAATGCATGGATATTATATCAAAACTTGTCTGTGATAAAGTCGAATCGGCAAAACTGGCTTACAGTTTAAAAGACGCTGAAGAAATATCAAAAAATAATTTAACACCAATTTTTATAGTGTCTGATTTTTTAAAAAAACAGGACCCCTTTGAATGCTCATGGGATGTTACCTCAGATTCAATTGCAGCATATGTTGCACATTCTTTAAATGCAAACCTTTTAATAGTAACAAATGTAAATGGTATATATACCCGAGAACCTAGCAAAAAAGGTTCAAGATTCATAAGTAAAATTGATGCAAAAAAACTACTAACTTTTAAAGAATCATCAATTGACTTAATGCTACCTTCTCTTTTAATTGAGTTCGGGACTAATTGTTATGTTGTAAATGGAATGTATCCTGAAAGGGTTTTATCACTTATTGATGATAATATAAATGATTACAATTTCGATTACACACTAATAATAGGTGATTAGATGAAAGGAAAAGAATGTATTTCATGCAAACAAGAAATCCCATTAACTGGACCTTTTGTTGAATTTGAATGTCCAGAATGTGGAGCAAAAATCGCAAGATGTGAAAAATGTCGTACCTTTGGTCACGCTTACAAATGTGAATGCGGATTTGAAGGACCATAAGTGGAGGAATATAAATGAGTGAAGTATTAGCAACAATGAAAATTATGCCTGAAAGTCCTGAAGTTGACTTAGAAGCATTAAAAACTACTATTGAAGAAGGATTACCTGAAGATGCTAAATTTGAAGGTATCACTGAAGAACCAATTGCATTTGGTTTAGTCGCTTTAATCTTAAACTTCATCATTGAAGATGGTGAAGGTGGAACTGAATCTACCGAAGAATTTATCTCCGGTTTAGAGGATGTAGCTAGTATTGAAATTACTGGTATTGGAAGATTAATGTAATTGCAGGTTATTTTTTAAATAAAGCATGAGATATATTGTACTTTTACTATCTCATCGCTATAACTTTTAATGAATATAATAAATATAGTTGATATATTGTTCATTCGACCAAAAATTAAACAATATTATCAAAAATTCTCTTTTTTCTAGTGAAATTAATAAAAAATAAGATATAATATTACAGCACAAAAAAGAATAATGCAATAAAACAAAAATTCACTAAATACGATAAATTTCCAACGAGCCACCAAAAATTTTTTCACTAAACAGTAGAGGAATGATCCTCCACCGGAATCTTTTCCTTTTTGTGCCTAATTAACAATATTGTCATTAATGGCATATATTATTGAAATTAAGAATTAAATTACATATTTTTAGTTCCGATGAGATGAAAATTCGATAATGAATTATCAAAGAAGTGATTCATCTAATGGATGGGATAAAATTTGTATTTAGTAGAATAATCATTGTGTTCATTAATTTAATCAGTGAAACTAAAAATAATAATTAAAATCATTAAATATAGTCATTCAATTAAAAAACAACAATTGTTTCAAGTGTATTCTTAAAAACATATAGGATATTTCATTCTTCCAACCCATATTTTTTCATTCTAGCTTTTCTATCCTATTTTACAGTATCAGAATAATTTCCACTTTCAAATTT
>CACZPT010000194.1 GCA_902783085.1 uncultured Methanobrevibacter sp. | reverse complement strand
TCTTACCTTTATCCAATACTATAAGTTCATCACAAAACTGGAATGCTTCATCACGATCATGAGTAACCAAAATAGAAAATCCATCAAAATCTTCCAGTGAATTAACAAGTTCAAGACGCAATTGTTCTTTTAAAAAAGTATCCATAGCACTAAAAGGTTCATCCAATAATATAACATCCGGATTATAAGCTAATATACGGGCTAAAGCTACTCTTTGCTGTTGACCTCCAGATAATTGTCGAGGATATCTTTTTTCCAAACCATCTAAACGAAAACGTTTAATTATTTCCGAAACAGTTTTTCCATCATCGTTAGACAAACCACAAGCAATATTTTCTTCAACCGTCATATTAGGAAATAAAGCATAATTCTGAAATAAATAACCCACATTCCTTATTTGAGGTTTTAAATTAATTTTTTTATTAGAATCAAAAAAAATAGTTTCTTCATCAGTGTTTAAACTTATAAATCCTGTGTCTGGATTTACAATGCCTGCAATGGATTTTAATGTCATGCTTTTACCACAACCAGAAGGACCAAGAATTCCCAAACACCCATTTTTCAATTCAAAAGTAATATCTAAGTCAAATTCTTTAAGTTCTTTTTTGATATTTACTTTTAGTAATTTATTACCCATAACTTGCCACCATAAGATGTATAATTAAATATATCTATTATCCTTACATAATTAATTATTTCCATTGTTTTTCCTTACGTATAGAAACATAATCCATAATGAAAATAGCTATAAATGATATGAAAACAATGAATATTACATAATAAAATGCTTCCCCCATATTACCTGCAGCTACCTCAGAGTAAACAGCCATAGGGAGAGTTCTGGTTTGTCCAGCAATATTACCTGCAAGCATTGCCGTAGCACCAAATTCACCTAAACCACGAGCATAAGCAAGAATTCCACCACTAATAATTCCCGGCAATGCATTTGCAAATAAAATTTTCCAAAAAATTTTCCACTCAGACATACCCAATGTACGACCAGCATCCAATAGATTAGAATCCACTTGTTCAAATGCTCCTCTAGCAGAACGATACATTAAAGGAAAAGACATGACAACTGCTGCAATAACAGTTGCAGACCATGAAAAAGCTATTTTTACAGTGAAAAAGTCTATAAAAAACTTACCTATAGGTCCCCTAACACCAAAAATATACAATAAAAAGAATCCCACTACAGTAGGTGGCAATACAATTGGAAGTGTAAAAACACCATCCAATACAATTTTTATTGTGTCATTTTTAATCTTAACAAGAATCCAAGCAACAATTAAACCTAAGAAGAATGTTATTAAAATTGATAAACTTGCAGTCTTCATTGAAATTAAAATTGGGGACCAATCAACCATATCTTTTCTCCTTTAATTATATCTTATCATGGATTAAATACTAATGAATAGTGAAACCATATTTTATAAATATGTCTTTTGCTTCCTGAGATTGTAAAAATTCCATGAATGCACTTGCAGTATCTGGATGATGTGGATTTTTAATCATAGCAATTGGATAAATAATTGAACTATTTAAAGAACCTTCAGGAGCTTCACAAACTACTCTAACATCATTAGTAGATGCAGCATCGGTAGCATATACAATACCACATTCAGCAGATCCCTGAGCTACTTGGTTTAATACTGCAGTTACATCAGTACCTAAAGATAATCTAGGTTCAACAGCCTTCCAAATGCCAAGGTTGACTAATGCTTCTTTAGCATATTGTCCTGCAGGTACGGATTCAGGATCACCAATAGCAATATTACCACTCATATTTGCTAAATCATTGAATGAAGATATGTTCGAACTTGAATTAGCAGGCACTATTAAAACAACAGTATTTTCTAAAAATTGAACATTAGTACTATTATCAATTAAACTTTCATTAGCTAAAGCATTCATCTGTCTATTAGAAGCAGAAATAAATATATCTGTATCTAAACCGTTTTCAATTTGAGATTGTAAATCACCACTTGAAGCATAAGTTGGAGTAACATGCACACCAGGGTTTTTTCTCTCAAATAATGGAATTAATTCATTATCAAAAACATTTTTTAAACTAGCAGCTGCCGCCATATTAACTTCACCAGTTACGTTATTATTGGAGTTATTACCAGAACCAAACCATCCTGCAGAATATGCTCCTACAGCAATGACTGCTATTAAAAGTATACCAACAATTAATATTTTATTCTCGGATTTCATTATTATTCCCTCTTTGAGTTAATGTGAATAATTCTATCAGATATTAATCCAATTAATATAAAATATTAAAAAAAGACTATTGAAAACAAGTCTTTTGCACACCAAAGAATCATTTATTAATGTCATCAATATTAATCTGTATTTACATTGCTAATAAAACTGTTGACAATTAAATTATAATAATCAATAAAATAAATAAATTTTATTCAATTTATAATATTCTCTCCTTTTGTAATTAATATTTATATTAATCTAACTTTATATCTAATATCAATTTTAATATATAATAATATTTGATATATAAATGTTTTCATATCGATGATTTGCAAAAAATAATAAATCGCAATATAATCAATTTTTATCATCCTGCAATATATAGGCAAAAAAATGAATACACATAATAATTTAACAGTCAAGTAAAACTTTTCATTTACAGATTCAATAGAATCATTACAATACATATGTTTCAAATAAACTAAACAAAAGTGGAGAACGATATAAAATTCCTACAATAACTAAAATAAATGTTGCGGCAATTGAAAAGTTCTTAAAAACCTTCTTTTGAGATATTGGTGCGAATAATTTAATTCCTGCGGGAGTAGATGCATCCAAAATAATATGGGAAAAAAAGCCTAAAAATAAACCAAAAGCAATTTCAAGGTATGTAATCTCAAAAGCCTGAAAAAAAATAACACAAACAAAAAATAATGGAATAAAAATAGGTAATACCCTTTTATTTAAAAATAAAAAACTTAAAAGAGCTATTAAAATAGCCATCAAATAATCATTTGGAATGAATGATACACTAACAATTAATTCAAATGCCCAAATCAATATTAATGAAACGGCTGCAGTTAATGTTATTATTCCGAAAATTGAATGTGTAAAACTTCTGTGTTCTGAAAAATAAAATGTAATACCAATAAATATAATAATTAAACCCAAAAAATAAGGTAAATTAAGGATATATAGTGATATAAACACCAATAATCCTAATATCATCATCTTATAAACATGATCTTTTTTAAATTTATGATCAAAATCAGGAATATTTGCACCAATTATAGTTAAAGCAATTATTAGAGGATTAAAAGAAAATAACAACCCTAAAATTAATGCAAATATTGAATGACCTTTATAAGAAGACAAAAAATCACCTCATTAAATATATTAAAATAGATTAAATAAGTAAATAGCGGTAGCAGATGATAAGTATTTCATAATTAAAAAAAAGATTAACTATTGTTGAATAGGATATTGAATATCCCATCCAACACAAATCAAAAGAGATTAATGTTAAGTATCTAAATCACCAATTTAAACCAAATTCTTACTTAAACCATACAGTTACGCTATACAACATATTCCGCAATGATAAAATAGTCAAAAATGACTATATATAGCATACATAATAACCTACATAGATACGAAATAAAATCTCTTTTAATTGTGGCATCAAAGATGCCAATTAATATTATTGGTTTTTAAATATAAAAACTTTCTTATTCTTATTTATTTTAAAATTAAAGCAATTTTAAAGAATTAAATCAATTTTTATTGATGGAAACAATATTTTAAAATAAAGTAATTTTTTTCATTTCACAACAATTCATCAAAAACCCGAATAATGCAAGAAGCATTTCATTTGTTCAAGTGATTTCTCAACAGTACCTTCCCCAATAGATGCAAAAGGACATAAAACTTCACAGGTAACTGCAGGAATCCCTTTTAAATTACATACATCTTCAATAGCTCCTTTATATGATGAACCAGCAAATTCATATGTGATTAATTCACTACCCACATTATCTGCAATATATTTAGCAATTAAAACACTTTCAGATGCGGGGTTTTGTGATGAAAATACAGATTCTTTACCTGGATTACTATTATAAGCCGTTGAATGGAAATCACCAACGATTTTAATTTTTAACTCGTCAATTGCTTGAATAAATAGATTACTTAAAGAATTTTTAATATGTGCTGAGCGATTTAAATCAGAAGAATTGAAAGTTCGTTCATTATTCATAGTTGATTTGGGTGATGCAAAAGGAATAAGATAAATTGTATTATTCAATTTTTTATTTATAAGATCATTTAATAAATTTAAACTTGCTAACTGCGGCGGTAGTTCATTACCATGAACTCCAGATAAAATTAATATATTATCTCCAGAATTTCCAATTTTAAAAATAGGTACTCCATAAACACAACTTTCCAAAACAAATTTATTCAATGGCGTTAATTCCATTTTATTAAAAATATGTTTGTTTCTAGAAATATAGCCTCTTGAACGAAATGAGATATAGGTCATTTCTAAATTATCAAATGCATCCACTTTATCGAAATCCATATTTATTAATTAAAACAAACTTCTATATTAATATTTTAATGGAAAGATTAAATTGAAAAAGTATATTAAAAAATTAATTAAGTTAATTAATTTTGAACGAGACGCTGAAATTGAATTAATGGTATCTGAGATACAAAGGATGTCGGGAAAAAAAAGAGAGGAATTAGGTAGGGCCATTAATAAAGTTAAAGGCAAATATTTGGGAAAAGAATTAGGCTTACACATTGTTCAATTTGGAAGATCAGATATTATTGATAGTGAAATTAGTGTAGGAGATATGGTTTTAGTAAGTACAGGTAATCCGTTGAGAAGTGATTTGACTGGAACTGTTACTGAAAAGGGTTCCAGATTTATTAAAGTCGCTTTTGACGGAAGACCGCCAAGATGGTCGCTTAAAAAGAAAGTTAGATTAGATTTATATACTAATGATATCACATTTAGAAGGATGGAAGATAATTTAAATCATTTAAGCCTGAAAGGTAAAAATGCTTTAGAATACATGTTGAATAAGCGAAATCCGAAAGCAAATAAAGAAAATATTTACATGGACTATATCGACAAATCTCTTAATAAATCTCAAAAACAAGCGGTTAAAAACAGTTTAACATGTCAAAATTTCTTTTTAATACATGGTCCATTTGGAACTGGTAAAACAAGAACATTAGTAGAGTTAATATCACAGGAAACAAGACAAAACCACAAAGTACTTGCAACAGCAGAAAGTAATGCTGCTGTCGATAATATTCTGGATAGATTAGTTGAAAATAAAAAATTAAAAGTTACCCGACTTGGCCATCCACAAAGAGTATCAAAAGATAATATTACTTATAGTTTAGCATATAAAGTTGAAAAACACGATTTAAATCATAAAATAAATAAAATTCAATCTAAAATTGATGCTTTAATAGAAAAAAGAAAGGATTTTACAAAACCAACCCCCCAGTATAGGCGTGGATTTAGTGACAATGATATCTTATATCATGCATCTAAAGGAAAAGGGGGGCGTGGAATAAGTCCTGATAAAATGAAATCAATGGCTAGCTGGATTGATTATAATTTAGAAATTGATGAGCACCATGATGAAATAAAGAGAATAGAAAATAAGATGATTAAAGATATTATAGAAACTAGTGATGTTATTTTATCGACAAATTCATCGGCCGCCCTTGATTCAATAGCTAATACGAAGTTTGATGTTGCTATTGTTGATGAAGCTTCACAAGCCACCATTCCAAGTGTTTTAATTCCAATATCAAAAGCCCATAGATTTATTCTTGCAGGAGACCACAAACAACTGCCTCCAACCATAATTAGCGATAGAGCAAAAGATTTGCAAGATACATTATTTGAATCATTAATTGAAGAATATCCGCACAAATCTCAATTATTAAATGTTCAATATCGTATGAATGCATTACTTATGGAATTTCCAAATGCAGAATTTTATAATGATGGTCTTGAAAGTGATGTGAGTGTGGACAATATCAATTTAAAAGATATTTCAAATATTGATGATGATGGTGCATTATTATTTGTTGATACATGTAATCTAGAAAAAAATCATGAAAAGCACCTTAAAGATTCTAAATCGATTATTAATCATGTTGAAGCAAGAATTGCACTTAAATTTGCCAATGATTATTTAAAATATGGTATTGATGAAAAAGATATTGGTATTATTAGTCCCTATGCAGATCAAGTTAATATAATTCAAAATAAAACTAATATCGAAGTAAAAAGTGTTGATGGTTTTCAAGGGCGTGAAAAAGAGATTATTATCATTTCTACTGTTAGAAGTAATAAATATGAGGAAATTGGATTTTTAAAAGATTTAAGAAGATTAAATGTTGCAATAACTCGTGCTAAAAGGAAATTAATTATAATAGGTAATGGTGATACTTTAAAAAGCAATCCAACATATGAACGTTTGATTGAATTTTCAAAAATTAAAGATGGATATGTAAAAATTTAGGTATGCCTAAACTTTATATATTATGAAATCCAATATACTAATTGAGAAAACAAAGTTATAGACTTACACAATATTTTCAAATCTCAAACTCTTAATTGAGGATTCGAATACAAAACCCATATAACTTTTCAACCTCAATTATATTCCTCAATTAAGAGTTATCTTCTGTCAAAGCTTTTTTTAAAAATATCGAATAATAATATATACTATTAAAAACAAAATTAATATTGATTATTCATTTTTATAAAATAATTATGGTGATTATATGGACAAAGTAGTCTTAGCATTCAGTGGCGGATTAGATACATCCGTTTGTGTTAAATTATTAGAAGAAAAATATGATGTAGAAGTTATTACTGCTTGTGTAGATGTAGGACAAGGTGAGGAAGAAATTAAAAAAGCAGAAGAAATGGCTGCTAAAATAGGACCGGGAAAACATTACACCATCGATGCAAGAGAAGAATTTGCAAATGAATACATTGCAAGAGGAATTAAATCAAATGCAGAATATGAAGGATACCCATTAAGTACCGCTCTTGCAAGACCATTAATAGCTCAAAAAATCATTGAGGTCGCTGAAAAAGAAGGAGCCACAGCTATCGCACATGGCTGTACAGGAAAAGGAAACGACCAATTCAGATTTGAAGCTGTAATACTTGCAATGTCTGATTTAGATATTATTGCACCAATCAGAGAATTAAACTTAACAAGAACTGAAGAACAAGCTTATGCTGAAGAAAAAGGAATTAAATTAAATTACGATAAAATTTACAGTATTGATGAAAATATTTGGGGAAGATCCATTGAAGGAGGAAACTTAGAAGACCCTGAAAACGAACCTCCGGAAGATATTTACGAATGGACAAAATCCTGGGAAGATGCAAACGATAAACCTCAAAAAGTAACAATTGAATTTGAAGAAGGTATTCCTGTAGCTATTGACGGAGAAATGATGCCTTTAATCAATTTAATTGAAAAAGCTAATGAAATTGCTGGTGAAAATGGAATTGGAAGAGTAGATACCATTGAAAATAGGATGATTGGCCTTAAAAGTAGGGAAAATTACGAAGTTCCTGGAGCTAAATTAATTTTAGCTGCCCACCAAGCATTAGAAGAATTAGTTTTAACAACTGATGAATTAAGATTTGCAGAATATATGTCTACACTTTATGCTGATTTAGTATACAGAGCATTATGGCAAGAACCTTTAAGAGAAGATTTAGACCAAGCTATTGACAATATGCAACAAAGAGTTAGTGGTGAAGT
>CACZPT010000193.1 GCA_902783085.1 uncultured Methanobrevibacter sp. | reverse complement strand
TGCAAATAAAAATATAAAAAACTTTCTAAAATAAAAATATAACAATGTTAACAAATAATCAATTTTTGCTTAAGTTTCTAGCAGTGGTTCATCAGAAAAGATTTGAAAAGTTATTGTGATATTCTTTTTTGTGAAATTTATTTCTATGTTTAAAAATATTGGGATATTTTTTTTCATTAGTTAAGATAAATATTTATCCATAATTTTTTTTCACTTTTTAATCATTTTTTAATAATTTTTCATTAATGTTGTTATTTTCTTAATTAAATTTATATTTTAGATAACTTTATTAATATTGATATTTAGAATTAATAATTACTAGATTGTGAGGGATATTAATATGCGAGAACAAAGACCAATACAAATTTTTTCAAATTCTGAAAGAAGTATTGGCATTAATGTAGTTAAAAGCCCAGTAAAATTAACAATTCTTGAAATGCTTAGGGCAAATGAGATGGAATTTGATGAAATTGTAAGAAACACAGGTAAATCTAAATCAACCGTTTCTGTACATTTAAAAAGTTTAAGAGAAAAAGGCATTGTTTCTTATAAAATTCACCCTAATGATAACAGAAAAAAGATATTTTACATTAATTCTAAATATTTAGGTTCAGTTAATTCAACTGATAAAAAAGAACTTGATGAAACTCAAAAACAATATTTGATAGATAATATTATAAATGAAGGGTCTGATTTTAATTTATTATTATTCCATACTTTAAGGGCAATGTTAATTCAGGAGGGAATTAATATTGATCCTATTTTACAAGCAACTGGTAACAGCATTGGAAAAGCTATTTTTGAAAGTTTATATGATGAAGATTTAGATGTTTTCTTAAATAATATTGTTCAATTTTGGAAAACTAATGGTTTAGGTAGAATCTCATTTGAAATGGGGGATATTATTAAAGTAACTTCATATGATTGTTTTGAATGTGAATTACTCCCTAAAACTGGTAAACCAGCATGTTTTTTAGATACTGGAATAATTGAAACATTATTTTCACAATATCTTGATGTACCTGTTAGTGTAATTGAAATACAATGTTATACGATGGGTGATGGTAAGTGTGTTTTTGAAGTTGAACCACTCATGGAATAGAATTAATCATCTAATTTAATTATTGTTGTGGTCAGATATGGTTTATCTTTTGAAAAACCTTCAATAATTTTTTCATTTTCACGAGTACAATTTTGAACAGAATAAATGTCCTTTGTTCTTTTATTGTTTTCAATTTTCAACTCTAATTTTCGCATGTTTCTTGATGCTTTCATTAAAGCTATTGCATTACTGTAATTTAATACATTATCTAATCTATCATCAATTTTTGGAATGATAGTTAAAATATCATTTTTTTCTACAAGAGCTTCATTACGCGCTGCTGCACATGCAGTAAATGAGGTAATTCCAGGTATTGTTTCAATTTCATAACTATCTTTTAATTTCTTTTGAACATAAGAATATGTACTAAATATTGAAGGGTCTCCAAGAGTTATAAATGCAACGTCACGACCACTATCAAGATATTGGGCTATCATTTCTGAAGCTGATGTCCAACACCTTTCTAATTCTTTTTCATCTTCAATCATTGGAAATATTGGTTCTACAAGCATTAATTTTTTAGAATCATTTCTTTCATCTATAATAGGTCTTATGATTGATAAGGCTATACTTTCTTTTTCTTTTGAAGATTTTGGTGAAAAAATAACTGGGACAGATTTCAATATTTTAGCTGCTTTTAAAGTAAGTAATTCAGTATCTCCAGGTCCAACACCAATTCCAATCAATTTTCCTTTTTCGTTCATATAATCACTTTCACATTTTAGTTATCAAATGCTCTCCTATAATTTATTTATAGTATACTTAACTAATATATTTTTAATGTCAAATTCTATGTTTTGCCCAAATTGTGGAATGCTTAAAAGCAATTGTATTTGCAATATGAAAGATTTAGAAAAAGATGATGAATCTACTAGTTTATTTAGTTTTCAAAAACCTAGATCAACATCTATTTTAGAAGATGAAATTCCTGAGGTATATTCTATTGAAGATTATAAAATGCAAGTTAATAGATTTTTAGAACTTAAAGATTTATACCCTCATATTGATGATGACATAATTGAAAATTTCCCTTTTTATGAACCAAGAACCGGACAATTTGAAATTATTCAAGATATAGATGATGCGATTAAAAACGGATTCAAATTTATCATTTTGGAAGCAGGAACTGGAACAGGTAAATCTGCAATAGCTACTACTTTGGCAAAAATGTATGAATCCGCATATATTTTAACAATGACAAAACAATTACAATCCCAATACAGTGATGAATTTAAATTTCCTTTAGTTAAAGGACGGTCTAATTTTTCATGTTTAAATGACGGACTTGAAGTTACTTGTGATATTGGAACATGTAAAACAAGTCCTACTTCAAGTAATTTTTTCTGCGCTTATGGTGTTGCTAAAAATCCAACATTGGATGCAGAACTTGCTTTTGAAGACTCATTTGGTGGTGCGGTATTTTATCAGTCTTTTAATCACTGTAATTACTGGCAACAGAAGGCTAATGCAATCAACTCACCAATTACATTAATGAATTATGATTATGCTATTGCAGAGTTAAATTATGTGAAACATTTTGGCACACGTTCTTTATTAATTTTGGACGAAGCCCATAATATTGAATCTAAATTAATGAAAACAATGGAAGTTAATTTGTATAATCGTACTTTGGAAAAAGATATTAGCAGAACAATATCTAAAGAAACTCTTAAAGATGGTGAACTTGAAGATTGGATAGCAGAAATTTCGGCAATTAGTGAGAGTTATGAAGACATTGAAATTAAGGATTTGTCTAAAAATAAAGCTGAAAGAATTCGGTCTACAGTTTCAAGGCTTAAAACACTTAAAAATAATCTGGAAAATGAACCTAAAAATTGGGCTATTGATAGTAATGAAGCAGGGGTTTCATTTAAACCTTTAAGAGTTCATCATTATGCTAAAAACAATTTGCTTAAGTATGGGGATGTTGTTATATTTATGAGTGCAACAATTCTTTCAAGTAAGCTATTTTCTAAATGGTTAGGATTATCTAGTGATGAAGTTTATCATATTAAAGTTGATAGTCCATTTACAAAAGAAAAAAGACCCATTATATTGGATATTGCAGGTAAAATGTCTAAAAATAGAATTAAAAAAACTGCACCTAAAACGATTCCTATATTGAAAAAGATTTTAGATAAGCATAAAGATGATAAAGGATTAATTCATACAAATAGTTATAAATGCCAACATTATATTAATAATAATTTAAATAACTCTAGATTAATTTCACATAATCCTGAAAACAGAGAAAGAATTTTGAATTATTTTGAAAAAGATGAAAATCCGTTAGTTTTAGTTTCTCCATCAATGAGTGAGGGTGTAGATTTACCTTATGATAAATGTAGGTTTCAAATTATTTATAAAATTCCTTTCCCATATCTTGGAGACAAACAAATTAATATGAGACGTAAATCTGATCAAAAATGGTATGCTTATAAAACCGTAATGACATTAATGCAGGCTTACGGTCGTGGAATGCGTGCAGAAGATGATTCTTGTTATACATATATTTTAGATGGCGATATTAATATAGTATTAAAGAGTCCAATTTATAAATCATTAGTGCCTGATTTTTTCAAAGAAGCATTAGTTAGAATTAAAAATTAAAAAAGCGGACCTGGAGGGATTTGAACCCCCGATTTCGGGATCCGAAGTCCCGTGTCATTCCAGACTAGACCACAGGCCCAATATAAAAATTATTTTTTGCCATCATCTTCAAGGTCATCTACATCAGCAAAAATATCATCAATACTTTCACCATCGAGTTGAGCTTTTTCATACTCTTTGTCTTCAATTTCTTCACTAGTTTGACCTTTTTTATCTTCAGATTTTTCACGAGCTGGTGGAAGATTTTCTACATCAACGATTTCTTCTTCAGGCTCTTCTTTTTCAGTTTTAACATTTTTTGAAAATGAGTTTTTAAGATTAGCTTTCAAATCTTTTAAATCAAATTCACCAATCTTGTAATCGTCTTTATCTAATGGTATATTGCTTTTGGGGATGGTTGTTTCTTCAGGTTCTTTATTTTTTTCAATTGGTTCTTTTTTTTCTTCAATATTATCCATCGAGTCCATCCAAGCTTCAAATGGATTCTTAATATTGAGTACTTTGTATATTCCATAAATCAATAATAATAGTCCAATAACAAATAAAACAACTGTAATAAACCTGTTTTCTCCAGATACAACATTATCAACGATTCTATCGGTACTGGAACTAAATACAATTATGGATCCAGCTATGAATATGATTCCAAGAATTAAACTAATAATAGCTAGTATTGGCTTTTCACCAATTTGTATATTAATTAGATTATCAAAATTTTCATTGATTTCTTCTTCAAAATCAAGTTCATCAGTATTAATTTGCTCTGTATCATTTAATTCTTCATTAATATTGGTCTCGATTATGAAATTTTCATCAATTTCATTTTCATCGTCTAAATTTATTGCATTATCTGTATCTTTTCCTGGACGATAAATGTATTCATCATCAATTTCTAATTCTTCATCATTATTTTCTAGAAAATTGATTAATTCTTCATCTTCAGGGATTTCATCATTATCAAAATCATATTCGATTTCTTCATCTTCTTCGTTTTCATTCATGTTATTAATCATATGTTTAAGATTAGAAATCCTATTTTCTTTTTCTTTAGAATCCTTCATAAAGTTGCCTCTTAATCATAATCTCTCCATTTATGGCCACAACTAGCACATTCAAAGAATCTTGTAGGTGCTTCATCAGCACTACGGGTTTGTTTAAGTTCATAATATGCTTCTTTATGACCACATTCTGGACATATCTCCTTTATTTTTGATCTTAAATCAATAGCTTCACCCATATCCACAACACCATCTTTATTTTTTACTTCTTGTGATAGTGAGTATTGGTTATCATCAGAAGCTAAATCTTTTGTATATCCACAATTGCATTTGAGTTTGTTATCATTAGGAAGTAACATCGCTCCACAGTTCGGGCAAAATTCCATTAATATCTACCTCTTGTTTTTCTCTATCAGTTCATAATCTTTTTTTTAAATTATTTAAATATATACTTTTTTTGCAAACAATATTTACTTTGAAATAGAATTTAAACAATCTTTAATAATTTGAGCATGGTCAAATGCGAGGTTGATATTTTTCAAATCATTTTTAGAAAATATATTAATATCACACGCATCATCATCAGCTTTCTTATTTTCCATGTTTCCTTTTGCTGTATAGGCGATTGTTATTGTGTGACCTCTTGGATCTCTATCTGGTTTTGAATATACTCCAACAAGATCTATTAATTCAATATCAATGCTAGTTTCTTCTTTAGCCTCTCTAATTGCCGATGCTTCAACACGTTCACCGTATTCTACAAATCCTCCGGGTAGCGCCCAATAACCTTTATAGGGGTCATTTAGCCTTTTTATTAAAATAAAATTTTTATTATCATCAAAAATAAAAACATCGGTTGTTAAGCTGGGAATTTTATAATCTCCCATTTTATCACTCAATAAAAAAAATAAGGTATTGAAGTTATAAATTATCTTCAATAAGTTGTTTAAAATCTAAACTATCACTTTTAAGTTTTTCTGCAGCTTTTTTTAATGCTTCTTTTGGATTAGAACCGGTGGTTTTAATAGTCATAACTGGTTTACCGGTAAGTGGATGATCAATATTGTAAACTGCATATTCAACGTTTTCATCTTCCATTAATATATGTCTGAGTGCATTACAAACTCCATGACTTTCATCTTCGATTTTAATTTCTAGTTCAGTTGGAGTTTCTTTTAAAATTTCTATATTATCCATTTTATCAACCTTATTATCCATTAACATAGTTTATTGATATTT
This sequence comes from uncultured Methanobrevibacter sp., assembly GCA_902783085.1. Lineage (GTDB taxonomy): Archaea > Methanobacteriota > Methanobacteria > Methanobacteriales > Methanobacteriaceae > Methanocatella. The sequence continues at coordinate 5,522 of CACZPT010000193.1, read as the reverse complement.
TACGTCTTTCTTTTCTATTACAGGCATTGCATTTAACTTCATCTTTCTTTTTGGTGGTATGCATATAATCTCTACAACGAGTACACATTGCTTTTAAAACACCACATTCTTTATCTACAGTACTTAAATCAATGTTATCTCCAGTAATTTTAACCACTTTGGCTTGAACTATATCTCCTATTCTAAATGCATCACTTAGCTTTTCTAAATAATCTTTTTTAGCTTGTGATATATGGATAGCGCCCATATATGGTAAAGCTAGTGGTCTAGGGTTATCTTTGATGCAGTCGATATTGACATTTGCTCTTTGTGATTTTATATCAGTTATTTGACCGTATACAATATCGCCCTTTTTTAAAAGAGCAGGGGATTCAAGTTTTGAATCAACTGAGATAACTTTATTTTTTTGATTAATTTTTACATTTCCTAGTACTGATGATTTAATTTCTCCATCGTCATCATATGTACCATTTCCAGGCACATATTGTTCAACAATACCTAATTTATCACCTGGCATTACTATTTGTTCTTCTTCTACACCCATATTAAATCACCAAAATAAGAATAAATTTAATTAATATTATAATTTTATTAATTTTTATATTTAAATATAATTAATTTCTTCGTCTAAACAATATTTCATCTAATTGGTATTGTTCCCAATCTCTTTTATTTAATACAATTTCAAGTTCTTGTGGAGTTAATAATGGTTTTTTATACATTTGTGAGTCATCAATCGCTATTCTTGGACATGCAGTAACTACAAATGCATCTAATTCAAAGTAAGGTAATAATACTTCTGGATTAACATGGTCTAACATTATTATATAAGCATCCATTTTATTGTTTTTCAATAAGTTTTTGATTTCATTTGCAAGTTCCATTCTATATTGTCCTTCTTTTGAAGATACAATTATTCCCCATTTCTTAGCTTCACGAGCTTTCGTAATTCTTGCAAATCTTATTCTTAAAATCCTATCAGCATAATCAGTCATTTCTCTTATTTCATTATTGTAAGGATCAAGAGCTAATACTGGTGATTTTGTAAATAAATATATTCCTAATGGGTGAAAATTACCGCTACCAACAAATAAAAATCCATCAACATCTAAATTTTTAATAGATGAGAAATTACATCCTAAAACTTGACCTTTTCTTGTAGTTTTAGAAGACCCGAGAATAACTTCTTTTCCATTATCTTCAAGAAAATCTTTTATTTCGTTTAACATATGTAAATGTTGTGTTGTTGTAACAAGTCCAACTTTTGAATAATCTTTAAGTTCTTCAAGTGTTTTTTCTAGTCCAATTTTAAGATCAACATTAGCAAACGCTTCTATAAAAAGTGTAGGTATTTCGTATTTGATTGGAAGTGGGGTATGACCATAATGTATGATTAAATCCACAGAATCTTTCATTTTATAATCGCAAACATCACATGCTCCAAAACAGGGATCTCCTGAAATAATTACATTTGCATCAGTTTCATCTTCCAATATCTGGGCTACTTTAATTGCTTGCATTTTTAGGCCTTCTGGGAATTGAAGGCCAACATTTTTAACATTTTTAGAATTAATTTTACGGATTACTTTGTCTAAATCCATATTGTAAAGTGACATTTTAATCTTCAATTGTTTTTTCAATCACTACTTTGTTATCTATAACATCTAATTTCACAATTGAAAATACTGGAATTCCGGTCTCCTTTTCAACTCGCTTTTTCCCATCTCCTTTTTCGATGGCAGCAACAGTTGATTTAATATTTAATCCCATATCTTTTAAGGCGTTTAATGTAGATATTAATGTTCCTCCAGTACTTACAACATCGTCTATAAGTAATATTCTTTCTCCTTCATTCAAATCATTTATATAAAGGTTTGAAGAACCATATCCAGTTTTTTGAAATATTTCACGTTCTCCTTCAAGGCCGTAGCATCTTTTACGAATCACTACAAATGGGATATCTGTTGATAAGGATAATGCTGTAGCTAGATGTATTCCCATAGCTTCAATAGCAACAATTTTATCAATATCTAAATCAACATATTTTTTTATGGCTTCTGTTACTTCTTTAAGTAATTTCGGATCCATTGATGGGATACCATCACTTATTGGATTAACAAAATAGTCATAATCTCCTTTTTTCACAATAGGTGAAGATTCTAATGATTTTATTACTTCTTCTAACATAGTTTCACACAAAAATTTAAAACTTGGATAAATATAAATATATCATAATATAATTAATAAATTTATTTAAAGTGATTAATATGCTTGGAAATTTAGGTGAAAGTCTTACTAATACAATGAAAAAATTAGTAGGAATGTCAGTTATAGATAAAAAAACAATAAAGGAAGTTGTAAAAGATATACAACGTGCTTTAATTCAATCTGATGTTAATATCGCTTTAGTTTTAGATTTATCAAAAAAAATTGAAGGTCGTGCTCTTGAAGAAGAACCTCCTAAGGGAATTACTCCAAGAGAACATGTTATTACTATTATTTATGAAGAAATGGTAAATCTTTTAGGAAGTGAAGCGGTTGGTTTAGATATTAATGATAGGCCTTTTAAGATTTTATTTTTAGGTTTACAGGGTAGTGGTAAAACAACCACTATTGGTAAATTATGTAGATACTTACAGAAAAAAGGTTTTAATCCTGCTGTTGTTTGTACAGATACATGGAGACCTGCGGCTTATGAACAATTAAAGCAATTAACCGAAGAAATGGATATTCCATTATGTGGTGACCCAAATAATAAAGATGCGCTAGATTTAGCCCAAAAGGGTTTAAAAGAATTTAGAAATAGAAAAGTAATTATTTTCGATACTGCGGGTAGACACAAAGAAGAAGAAGATTTAATAGCTGAAATGAATGAATTGGATGATATTATTAATCCAAATGAAGCTATTCTTGTAATTGATGGAACAATAGGTCAACAAGCAGGTGAACAAGCAAAAGCATTTTCACAAGCTACTGATATCGGTTCTATAATCCTTACAAAATTAGATGGTTCTGCTAAGGGTGGTGGAGCTTTGTCTGCCGTAGCTGAAACTGGTGCTCCAATTAAATTTATTGGTACTGGTGAGAGAATTGATGATTTCGAAGTATTTGATCCCGAAAGGTTTATTTCCAGATTACTTGGTATGGGAGATATTAAAAGCTTAATTGAAAAAGCTGAAGAAAATATTGATGAGGATGTTGCAGAAAAAACCATGAATAATATGTTAACAGGTAAACTCACACTTGTTGATATGAAAAATCAATTTGAAATGATGAATAAAATGGGTCCGATGCAACAAGTTTTAAACATGATTCCGGGTATGGGAAATAAAATATCTAAAGAAGCATCTAAAATGACCGAAGATAAAATAGATTCATATAAAATCATGATGTCTTCAATGACTCAAGAAGAGATGGAAAACCCAAAAATCATCAAACAATCAAGAATTCAAAGAATTGCTCGTGGTTCTGGTTTTGATGAATCAGAAGTTAAAGATTTACTAAAATATTACAATAATACTAAAAAGACCATGAAAGGTATTGGAAAACGTGGCGGTCGTTTAGGTGGCGGCGCTATGAATCGTATGATGGGTCAATTTATGAAATAGATTAATATGAATGAATTAATTGAAAAAATTATTAATGAAACTAATGGTAAAATCTGTAAACATTGTCTGGGAAGAATGCTTTCAAAAACAATTGAAGGGGATGATAATGTTGACAGAGCAGAAAAACTTAATTTGAATTTAAATTTTGATGAATGTATAATCTGCGATAATGTTTTTGATAAGATTAATGATGATTTGTTTCAAAAAATCTATGACAAAATCGATTTTCTAGAAGTTCAATTTGATTCATTTGTTGTTGGATCAAGAATAGATAAAAAAATTCAACTTAAAGATGAAGAATTCATTGAAAAATTAAATTTGGATGTAGAAGGCATTAAAAAAGAAATTAACAGAATTATTGGTAAAAAACTTGAAAATTCACTAAATAAAGAAGTTAATTTTGAAAAACAAGATGTTATTTTTAATGTTGATTTAAGAAAAGAATCTAAAGTTAGAATTCAAATCAATCCGATATTTATTGAAGGTAAATATAATAAGTTAATTCGTGGAATTCCTCAAACTAAATGGCCTTGTAGTAAATGTAAAGGTAAAGGTTGTGAGGAATGTGGTTTTACAGGAAAACAATACCCTTGCTCTGTAGAAGAATTAATTTCTGAGCATATTTTAAAAGCAAGTAAGGGTTATCAAGCTAAATTTCACGGAGCTGGAAGGGAAGATATTGATGTATTGATGTTAGGTTCAGGAAGACCATTTGTATTGGAAATTAAAGAGCCAAAAATTAGAAAACTAGATTTAAAATCTCTGGAAAAATATATAAATGAAATAAATAAAGGTAAAACTCAATATCATAATTTAAAATTCACAAATAGAAGTCGAAAGGCTGAAATTAAAGTATCGTCTCCTGATGCTTATAAAGTTTACAAAGCTTTAGTAAAATGTGAAAGTAAATATGATGAAGATAAATTAGATACTTTAAATGAGTTAAACGAAATTCAACAGAGAACACCAATAAGAGTTTCTCACAGACGTGCTGATAAAGTAAGGATTAAGCATGTTTTAGATGTATCATATAAAGTTATTGATGATACTACTTTTGAAATGATTATCAAGGGTGATGGTGGTTTATATATTAAAGAATTAATTTCTGGTGATGAAGGAAGGTCTAATCCTAGTGTTGCCGATAAATTGGGTGTTAAAACTGTCTGTGAACAGTTAGATGTTATTGAAGTAAGTGATAAATAGGTGAAATCATGGGTGAGGAATTTACACATTTAACTGATAGTGGAGTACACATGATTGAAGTTGGAAAAAAACCAGATCAAAAAAGAAGAGCAATAGCTTCAGGAAAAATATTTTTGGATGAAAATACAATTAAAATGATTCAAGATGAAGAAATAAAAAAAGGAAATGTTTTAACAACAGCTCAAATTGCAGCTATTCAGGCAGTTAAAAATACTTCATCTATTATTCCATTATGCCATCCTTTAAATTTAACTGGAATAGAAGTCGATTTCGATGTTAATAAAGATTATATCACTTGTAATTGTGCTGTTAATACTCTTGGAAAAACAGGTGTTGAAATGGAAGCTATAACTGGTGTAAGTGTTGGACTTTTAACTATATGGGACATGGTAAAAGCTGTTGAGAAAGATGATGATGGACAGTATCCTAATACTAGAATAAGTGAAATTAAAGTAGTGAAAAAGGAAAAAATATAATCTTTATATACTATGAAGAAAATATTTAATAACAGTTATTTTTATTAATTAATCAAAAGGAGATATTATGTCGAAAAAAGATAATAAGATTAGTATGCCTCAAACTGGTGCTGGTTTGGTAAGGTATTTTGATGAAGAAAGTGTGGGACCAAAACTTTCTCCTGAGCATGTTGTAGTTTTAACTATTATTTTAGCTATATTTTGTTTTGTTTTAAGATATTCAGCTTAATTTTAT
>CACZPT010000192.1 GCA_902783085.1 uncultured Methanobrevibacter sp. | reverse complement strand
TGCAAATAAAAATATAAAAAACTTTCTAAAATAAAAATATAACAATGTTAACAAATAATCAATTTTTGCTTAAGTTTCTAGCAGTGCACTATTTGTTTATTGTGGTTTATTAAAATATGTCATCATATTCCACGAAAGCGTATAATATTCACAGCTATTGTTTAGTTGAACTTTTATTCTATTAAGCAAATCCATTTCATTGTAATGGGGATTTATAATGTAAGTTGTAGTATTATTGTTAATAGTGATGTTTTCTACATCAATTCCAGTCATTTCAATGTTATCTATGGGATTTGTAACTTCTAATGTATAATACTCTGGTTGCGCTCCAAGTATACTTATTGAAATTCTCAAAGCAATAAATATGAAGATAATTATATAAGGGAATATTCTGTTTAATATAAACTTATATTTATTGTCCCTTTTTGTGTAATAATCCGGTTTACATTCAGCTGACATTAATTTCTTATTTTTAAATAAAACACCTGCATAAAAGTTAAAATAATATTCATTCCAAAATAAAACAAATAATCCGCAAATCCCAGCCATTGCAGGAGTTGAGAATAATCCACCATCCAATGCACCAATTAACAGACAAGTCCCAAAAAACGAAATGAGGATGGTTGGTGGCAAATATCTATTTCTAATACTCAATGCCAATGTGATAAACAGTATTGGAAATAAAATCATGATAATATTTGCAAATGCTGGAACGTAGGAATATAAGCTAATCCCAGTATTTATATCTCCAGATACAGGTCCTAAAACACTAGCTATTAAATTTCCAAAAATAGATTTTAATAAATGTGTATGTATGATGCTTGTAGAAGATATTCCATTTTTAACGGACATAAATGTTGTATTTAAACCGATTCCAAGCTGGTATCTAAATACAATTTCAACCAATATTCCGGAAATTAATAAAATTATTCCTAAAATAATTGAAATTTTCAGGTATTTATTTGAATCAATTTTTTTATCTTTAAACACTTGACTTATTATTATAAATAATCCTATTATTAAAAAAAAGAGGATATCTTTGCCTTTTGAAGATCCCATTAAGAATATGTGGGTTAAAGGTCTAATAATTGGATTTAAAATGTCGCTTATGAAAATTATACATCCAATTAGTATAAATAGAATCCCAACTAAAATAGTTTTATTTATCTTCATTAAAAGTACTTTATATATACTTATTTAAATAGATTTACAAGAAGTGTACTAATGTTTGGAATTGATTATATTTTGGGCTTAATACTCGTTGGCATTGTTGCAGGATTTGCTTCAGGCCTTTTAGGTGTTGGCGGGGGGTTTTTAATTGTACCTTTTCAATATTTCTTGTTAAAATATATTGGGGTATCTCCGGATCTTGCAATGCTTATTTCTCTAGCCACTAGTTTAGCTATTATAATTCCAACGGCAACTAGTGGGGCTTATAAACATTCTCAAAAATTAGATAATATCATATCTCCTGGAGTTAAATTAGGAATTTTTGGAATAATTGGGGGTATTATTGGAGGTTTTGTTGCAACTACATTACCTTCAAGAACTATTGAAATAATTTTCGGATGTTTGCTGTTGTTTATTGCACTTAGGAATATATTTTCTAGAGATTCTTCTAAAAAGGAAGCAAAATATGATTTGAATCTTGTTTCTAGTTTAATTGTAGGTTTATTTGTTGGTTTTTTCTCAGGATTATTGGGTATTGGTGGCGGAATATTTTTAATTGTTATTTTAACAATGCTTTTAGGTTTTTCAATGATTCAGGCTGTTGGAACATCTTCTGTTTTTATTTCACTAACTGCCATTGGTGGAACTCTTTCATATATTATATCTGGTTGGGGAGTTAACACATTTCCTTATTCATTAGGATATGTCAGTATTGTTAATTTTATTGTTATTGCTTGTTTTTCAGTACCTTTAGCACAGGTTGGGGCCAAATATGCACATAAGTTACCTGAAAAAAAGTTAAAACAAGTTTTTGGTGTTGTGGTGTTGTATATAGCTATAAAAATGTTGGGTTTCATTCCTTAACTCTAATTCCCATTCCCTGTGCAACTATTTGAAATTCAGAAGCTTGAAACCCCGTTAAAAAATATTCAATTTCTAAATCAATAACTCCATTACCATTTTTGGATTTTATTTCATTAGCTAATTTAATTAAACATTCATCTTTCCCAGTTTTCAAATCATTCAATCGTTTTTTTTTAATTTCTGAAGAAGATATTCCCAATATGGCGGTATTTTTGTCCATTACTTTTGTTGCATAAAAGTAACCTATGTTTTCATATTCTAAATTTATCGTGTTTGGAGTGAAGTAATAAAAATTTTGCGAATTTAGTAGTTCGTTACTTTCACTTTCATTAAATATTTTGATGACATCAATAATTTCATTATTTTTTTTGGCTCGTTTAAATAATTTGGTGTAACATTTATCCGATATTCTTTTAATAAAATCGATTAATTTAGATATTATTCCCAAAAGAATTACCATACCAAAATAATTAGTAACTGTAGGTGCAGCTGCTTGGAGAATAATTATAATGGAAGCTAATGTTATAAGATTATATCCTAATGTAGGATTATCAATTATAAATCCATATACTACTGTTACTATAAATAGAATAAGTGCACTAATTGCACCAACATCTTTTCCAACTAGTTTTTTAGCAATGTATGTTTCTGAATATCCTGCAGCTAATGGGGCAAATAAAAGACCTAAATTCCATCCTATAATCTCAATATCGAAATGTAAACAGAAACCATATGTTCCAAGACCAATTAATGTGCCAAGTGCAATTGAAACTAAAGTCTTTTGTAAATTAGGTTGTTCTTCTTTATTTATTTTCATATTATTCGTAATTAATGGCAGTACCGTAAGCCGTAATTAAAATAGTATTCCCCATAGTACCACCGAGATTATCATAGGATATTTTCAAACCGATAATTGCGTTTGCATTCAACTGTTCTGCCTTTTCACGCATACTTTCAAGGGCAATGTCACGGGTTTTTTTTATTTCATCTTCATATTTTGATGTTCTACCCCCTACAACATCACGAACGCCGGAAAATAAATCTTTATATATGTTATCTCCAATTAAAGCTTCTCCTGTAACCAAACCTTTATATTCGATTATCTTTTTATTCTCTAATGTATTTGAAGAAGTTAATATCATTTTTATCACATTTATATTAACGATGCGAAAATACCTCTTCTTAAGTGAGGATTAATGCAGTTAATGCAATATTATTTTTTTAGTTATTTCATAAATGTCATCACTGCCCAAACTATTAAGAAAATTATTATTACAATAAATAATATAATTCTGCTTCTTTTTGTTTGGTTTACTTTTTGATCCCAAACTTTTTGACAATCTTTTGAGCATACACGTTCATCTAAAGGTATTGGGGTTCCACATATAGGACAATGTTTATGAGGATCTACTGCCATTTTATCACCATTTTTTTTAGTTTATATTGAAAAATTTTTTAGTATTTGCAGTTACTTGACTAGCAAGATGTTCTGCATCAGAATCTTTATAATGTGCAATTGTTTTTAAAATATGGGGTAAATATTTAGGTTCATTTCTATTTCTTTTAGGTTTTTTATCAAAATTTTTTGGAATTAAAAAAGGTGCATCAGTTTCAATCATTAATTTATCATCAGGTATGACTTTAACTGCATCTTGTAAATTCCCCCCTCGTTTCATATCACAAATCCATCCTGTAACTCCAATATAACAACCTAAATCAATATAATTTTGAGCTTCACTTTTAGTACCTGTAAAACAATGTACAACACATCTTTCAGCTACACTTTCATGTTTATTTAGAATTTCATACAAATCTTTGTGAGCTTCTCTTTCATGTAAAAATAAAGGCATATCCAGAGTTTCTGCCAGTTCAACTTGTTTTTCAAACCATTCTCTTTGAACATCTCTTGGAGAAAAATTTCTATTATAATCAAGACCACATTCCCCAATAGCTACAACACAGTCATTTTGAGCTATTTTTTCTATTGTTTTGAGTGTTTGATTATTGCAAGTTTTGGCATCGTGCGGATGTACGCCTGAGGTAGAATATAATATATTTGGATAATCTGATGCATATTCTGCTGCAATTTTACTTGAATTGGTATTAGTTCCAGTAATTATGAATTTATTAACACCATTTTCAATAGCATCATCAATAACTGATGTTCTGTCTTTTTTAAATGAAGAATGCATTAAATTAAGACCAATGTCAATAAGATTATCCACTAAATCACCTTATTCGTTAATAACTTTTGTTCCAATGCTTTCACCATTAATAGCTTTTATAAGATTTTCTGGTTCGTATCCGTTAGCTATTACAGTTTCTAAATTGGATCGTTTAATCATTTGAACTGCAGTTGTATCAAAGAATTCATAAGTTCCAGCTTTCATATCTTTACCATTTAAAAAATCAAGTAAATCTGAAGCAGTAATTTCACTTACAAGTTCTGCATCATCAAATTTATTAGGGTCTTTCGTATACAGCCCATCAACTGAAGTTAGATTTATGAGTTTATCTGCATGAACATATTCCGCCAAAATAGCTGATACGGCATCAGTACTATGTGCAGGTTCAGTTCCACCCATAACAATTATTTTACCACTTGATGAAAATTCTAATGCTTCTTGGAAATTATGGGGCACTCTTTGATATGCAGAGTCTCCAAGTGCAATCAATAATAATTTTGCATTAAGTCTTGTAACTTCAATTCCAATATCATCACATTGGGCCTCTCCGGCATTAAGGTTACGAACAGCACTGATATAGTCTCTTGCCGGTTTTCCACCACCAACTACAACAAATAGTTCGTGTTCTTTTGATAAATCTTTTAAAATTTCACTATATTTCTGAAATTTTTTGGAGTCATATTCCTTTAATAGAATTGATCCACCAATTGCAACAACAATTTTCATATAATATTCACCTTTATATAATAGTTATCAATTCTATTATATTTAAATTTTAAAAATGGGACTGTCAAGTTCTTAGTGCTGATTTGTTGTTTTCGTTCCAGCCATTTTTTCTCTGGAATA
>CACZPT010000191.1 GCA_902783085.1 uncultured Methanobrevibacter sp. | reverse complement strand
GCTCTTGCAGCATCCATTGCCATATGCTTATCAAATACTTTTCTCTCTAAGATGTAACCTGCTTCTGGTAATTCAACTTCATCTTTAGTTAACCATATATCTGTTTTATCAGGGGCAACCAATCTTACACCCTGAACTTCCTGAGTAACCCAACGAGGATTAGGTTCAATTCCTAATTTTTCAAGACCTGCAATAGAAACACCTTCAGCACATCTTTTTGGTGCACCAATTTCAGATTTTTTATCCATTAAAATAACTTTTGCTCCGCCTAATGCAGCATGTTTTGCTGCACTTGAACCCGCCGGTCCAGAACCAACTACTATAACGTCTGTTTCAATCATTAAAATCAATCCTCTTTTTCTAAAGCGTCTATAGGACATGCTTTAATACATGTATCACAATCTTTACAGTCATCATCATTAAAAACCAAAGAATACTCCCTTACTTGTATGAGGTTTCTTGGACAAACACCAGCACATTCCCCACAGAATGAACACCAATCTTTAACTATCATAATATCTCCTTTTTTGAAAACAAACAAAATGTTTAGTTATTAATAATTAGATTGCTATAATATTTAAAAGTTTAGTAAAAACTAAATTAATAACAAAAAATAAAATAAAATTCATTTGACTAATAAAACAGGTACATCACAAGTTCTTAAAAGTCTTTCTGAGACTGAACCAATTTGATGGTCACTAATATCATTTTCATCAAAGGATACAAATCTCTTATTGTCAGAACCCAATGCATGAATTACAACTAAATCAGCCCCAGTTTGTGTAATAATGAATTTCATATCTCTTAAAGCATCAGCAGTGAGTAAATGTTCAGTTACTTCAATACCAAATTCAGATGCTTTTTTAGTAATCTTTGAGAGGATTTCATCCCCACTGTCTTCCTGTGAATCATAACTATCAAATGAAAATTCTTCTAAAACATGAACAGCAGCTATTTTAGATGAAAATTTTTGAGCTATTTCAATAGCCACATCCACAGCTTTATAAGAATACTCTGATCCATCAACAGGGACTGCTATAATATCAAACATCTAATTATCCCCTTTTAAATAGTTAGCATGACAAAAATCAATGAAATTATCAACAATTTCATCAATGTCTTCACTATCATCAATTATTTCACCATCATCCATAAACAATGCCCTATTACTTAATTCCTTAATAAAGTCAGTATTATGTGAAATCATCACAATAGTAATATTATACTCTTTAGAAATCTTTTTAAGAGAATTAGTAACAGTTCTTAAAGTAATTGGATCTAAATCACCAAACGGTTCATCTAAAAGTAAAAATTCAGGTTTTGAAATTAAAATCAATGCAAGCATTACACGAACTTTTTGACCTCCAGATAATTCATATGATTTTCTCTGTAAAATATCCAAATCCAAATCAAGGCTATCAAATATATCAACTACAGCTTTTCGAGTTTCTGTTTCTGGGAATTTAGGGAATAAATCTCCCAATATATCCGGTTCCAAACCAACTTGCCTTAATCTTGCTTTTGCTTCTGATTCCTGTAAATCAGTTAAAAGATAAAGTGAATCCAATAATTCTTCACCAAGTCCTAATCTTTCAGCTCTTGCCCTTGCATCTTTTACAATGTCTTGATTTTTATAACCCAAACGTGTTGCCAGTTGGTCTAAAACAGTAGCATAATGAGTTAATGCAAATTCCTGATGCATGAAACCTAATTTTGAACGGATTTTCATACGTCCGATACCAGGTACTTCTATGTCATTCCATTCACCTTCAACATTATATAAAACATCCCCACTGTCAGGTTCTTCTAAACCAGCCAGCATTCTAAGTAAAACTGTTTTACCTGCACCGCTAGGACCTATAATACTTAAAATATTCTCTTTTTGAACCTTAAAATTAACATCTTCAATCTGAAGTACTTCTCCACCAGTCAATAAATAAAATCTTTTATAAATGTCTTTAACATCAATAACATCTAAATCTGTTGAAACATTTTCAATATCAACAATAGGTTCCATTTCATTTAAAAATTCTTCTGTTATTTCATCCGGCGTGCCTTCTTTTTTAATTTCACCATCTTCCATCAATATAACTCTATCGGCAAGATATTTTTGAACTTCAGGTAAATGTGAAACAACAACAACAGTAATGTTCAATTCCTTATTTATTTTTTTAACAGCATCGAGAATTTCTTGTTTGGTTTTAGGACATGCCATTGTTGCAGGTTCATCCAAAAGTAAAACTTTAGGTTGCTTAGCTAGTTGACGAGCCATGATTAATCTTTGTTTTTCACCACCACTTAAAACAGAAGCATAATGGTCTTTTTTATGAGTTAGAGAAACATACTCTAAAAGTTCATCGGCTTCTTGGCCAAATTCACTTTCAGCCACTTCAAAATCAGTGCTTGATTCATCAAAATATCTGCGTGAATACAATTTTCTTAAAACATTTTCACGAACGGTATCCGGCCATAATCCAAAAGATCTTTGAAGATGAATGGCCGTTATTTTTTTAAGTTTATTATAATAAAATTGGGAAGAGTCACCATCAACACTTAAATCGGAAACTGTAATTTTTCCACTGTCAATATGTTCAACACCCCTTAAAGCTCTTAAAAGTGTTGTTTTACCGGAACCACTTTTTCCCATGATTCCAAGTATTTCACCTTCCTTAACTTCAAAACTAATATTTTTAACACCAGTAACTACAGTACCATCATCTAATTCATAATCCTTACATACATTTTCGACTTTAATCATACTCGATGCCCCATTTGTAACTAATACATAATTTATATTAATAAAAGTATTTATATTTTAATTAAATCAAAAATTAAAGTAGTGATTAAAATGACAAGTAATAATAAAATTCAAGAATATATGAACAGTTTAGAAAATGATAAATTATTAATAGAAACACATTTCGCCAATATTGAAAAGATTTTAAGAGATAATAAAGAATTGGAAAAAGATAAATTGGTCGGATTATTATCTAACTTCAATACTCTTAATATCCAATATGACCAATTATGTAATGATTTAATCACATTTATTAAAATATTTGAACCTGAAAAAAAAGAAATCAGACTTTATAAAACTGATGAATTAGTTGAGCTATTAAATCAAAAAGTTACAAACATAGAATAATATTTAATTATAAACTACTGTAACATGACCACCTGGAGCAGAAGTTGAATTTTCAGCTACAACCACACCATTTCTTAAAATTTGAACTCTTAAAAGATTGGATGATTGATCACCTTTAGAAATATTAGCACTGACCCTATCCCATGATACACAATTAACACTAACTCGGCTATTTCCAGAACCCTGCTCTTCTTGAAGATAATTAGGATCACCAACTCGCCCATACCAAGTTCCATTGTAAGTTATATTTATCTGATAAGGATAATTAGATCCTGATTGTACATTACTATCTGCTTCAACAACATTTAAAGTTTCATTATTGTACATTTTAGAAACATCATGAATAAATGAGAATAATATAAATCCAATTAGAATAATTCCAACAATCAAAACAACTTTTTTACCAGTACTTAAATTCCATTTTTTTCTTTCATTACCTGTTGGTGAAGCATCTAATATATAAGAGCAGTTCACACAATATGTGGAAGATGAATCATTTTCATAACCACATCTAGGACATTTAACCATATTATCACTCTACTAAAAATATTTATTAAAAGTTATTATATTTAAATTTAATTGAAAAATAAGGTTTATTTTCAAAAATTAGTGAAAATAATCAAAAACATTTTGAGCAGCATTTTGACTCATTGCATCAACATTTTTAAGTTCATCAACTGATGCATTTTTTATATTTTCAATGCTACCAAACTCTTTTAAAAGATTAATTTTACGTTTTTTGCCTATTCCTTTAATATCATCAAGAGAAGATTGATTAATATTGTTGCTTCTAAGCTTTCTGTGATAAGTAATAGCAAAACGATGAGATTCATCACGAACTTGTTGAAGTAAATGAAGTGCTTTATTGTTTTTTGGAATGATAACTGGCATTTTCGAATTAGGTAAATAAATCTCTTCAAATTCTTTAGCAAGACCTATAATTGGAATATGAGTCAAATCAAGTTCATCTAATACTTCACAAGCCATACCTAACTGGCCTTTACCACCATCAATAACAATTAAATCAGGTTCCGGATCACTTTCTATTAATTTTAAACGACGAGTTAATAATTCCTTCATCATAGCAAAATCATTAGGTCCTGGAGTTTCAATTTTAAATCGTTTATATTTGCTTTTATTAGGTTTTGCATCTTTAAAAGATACTTTTGAACCAACAGCAAATTTACCTGAAATATTACTAATATCATATCCCTCAATAACATAAGGAACTTTTTCAAGCTTAAGGTATTTTTTAAGTTCAATTAGGGAATTTTCAAGTTTTTTCTTTTGATGTTTGATTATTTCAGCATTTTTCTGTGCCATTTTTACAAGTCTAAGTTTAACGCCTTTTTGTGGAACTTTAATGTGAACTTTATTACCTCTCAAATCACTTAACCATTCTTCAAGTAAGTTTTTTTCATCAATATTTTCAGCTAAAAGAATTTGTTTTGGAACATGTCTGTTATAACCATAATACTGCTGAATAAATGCAAATAAAATTTCTGATGTAGAATCATATTCAGAACCACTCATTAAAAAATCATCACGACCGATAATTTTACCGTTTCTGATAGGCATTATAATAACAACAATTTCATCTTTTTCCTGTGCAATAGCTATTACATCCTGGTCTAAATCATCATCAACCAAATCTACAAATTGTTTTTCCATAATCTCTTCAATTGAATTAATCTGGTCTCTAAGAACTGCAGCTTTTTCATATTCCTGTTTACTTGCTGCATCATTCATCTCTTTTTTAAGATTTTTTACAATAACAGAATATTTTCCCTGAAAAAACAAATCGATTTTATTTATTATTTCACCATACTCCTCCTGCGTAATATTACCTTTGCAAGGAGCATAACATAAATCAATTTGACTATTTAAACAAGGCCCATCCATATTTCTACAAGTTCTTATTTTAAATAATGCCTTTAAAAATTTAACTGTACTTTTTACAGAACCCACATCAGTAAATGGACCATAATAAACACCATTTTTTGTAATATTACGTGTAATAACTATGCGTGGAAATTTCTCATCTGTAATTTTAACATAAGGATATCTTTTATCATCCTTAAGTTGAATATTATAACGAGGCCTGTGCTTTTTAATCAAATTAGCCTCTAAAATTAACGCTTCTTTTTCTGAATTTGTTAAAATATATTCTAAACTATGAAAGTGACTCATCAATATTTGGGTTTTTGGTCTGTCAAGTTTTTCTCTAAAATAAGATTTAACACGGTTATAAAGATTTTTAGCTTTACCTATGTATATTATTTCATCATCGGCATTTTTCATAATATAAACGCCGGGCTTTTTAGGTAAATTTTCAGGAGATTTAACTTTCAAAGACATCTTAATAACCTAATTAAGTTCAACAATATCTTTTTCTAACTTAATAGTATTATCCGCAATCATTGAATCTAAGACTCTTTTAATTTTAATTGATGTTTTACGTGAAGTTGATTTAAAACCAAAATTACGTGAAACTTCCTTAATTAATCTGTTAGTTTGTAAATTTTGTTTGTGAGTCAATACTGTTTCAACATTTTTTGCAATTTCCTCATCAGATATTAAATCAATATTTGGTTTGTTTCTTCTTCTGATAGCAACATTATTATTTGAAGAATCATATAAAAAATCACCTATTTTAATAATACTTCCTTCATTTTCAGATTCTTTAATAGCTAAGTTAACTTGCTTTTTCATCTTAGAGCCTGCTCTTTTAATATTACAGCTATCTTTAACCCTTTTTACAACTTCATCAACATGAATTGGACCTTCAACTTTAACAATTTCATTAATTGATGATGAAACATTTTCAATAGATTGCTTGTACAAATCATCCTGTGAATTTAATCCAAAATCACTTGCAAATTCATAATTAACGATTTCGTCTTCAATTTTACCTTTTTTAGGGAGTTTATTATCATCAAAATCTTTTAAAATATTATTTTTCTCAAACCTTTCTTTTTCAATTTCTTTATAATCTTCATCGGCAATTTGAATAATATCTTCTAAAGCCTGATCTTTTTTATTTTCACGTCTTTCTTCTTCATGAACAGTCACAATTGTATTATCATCACTAGCTATTTCTTTTTTAAGTTTTTCCATTTGCTGTTCTTTTTTGTATCTCAACTCTTCTTTTTCAGCAAATGTTAAATCATCATCGCGAATAATATATTCATCATAAGTACTTTCAGGAGTTATATAATCATCTTCCCCATATTCTTCAGTTCTATCAACAACAGAAACATAACCTACAGATGTTGGATTTTCAATCTCGTTTAAAGATTTTTTAATATATTTAATATCACGAATTCCACTTTTTATAGAATCTTTAACTGATTTATTCTTGTTTTTATCACTATCATAATATAGGTTATTTTTTCTTAAAGGACTATTAATATCATTAACAGCTTCATAATATGTAACCCCATCTGGTGTAGATGTACGATTATTTTTTTTGATATTATTGGAGAAATTTTCATTATTTGAGATTTCCTCTTCATTAATCTGTGAGTAATCATTATTTTCTTGAGTATCTCTTTGATTATTTTCATATTCTGATTGTGAAATAAATTCATCAAATGCATTACTTACAACTACAGAAGCAATATTTGAAATATCTTCATCACGAATACCCTCACCATGACTATTATTTAAAGTTTCATCAATAATTTTATCAAAATCATTATTTTTATAAGCATTTCCCCTCATTTGAGATACTCCACCGACATCCTTCTTAAAAACTACATTTTTCTTTTCAAAATCATCAGAATTAACAATTTCAGCTTCTACAACAATATCATCACTAGGTGTTTCAACTTGTTTAGGTTCTTCATCGATAACTTCAGGATGAAGCGTTTTTACTTCTTCTTTAGTTAAATTAAGTTTTGATTTTCCACGAATTGCATCAGAAAGTTTGGATTCAGATAATCCATTTTCATTTTTAGGTTTGGAATCCCTAAATAATATATTTCTTATTGGATTAACCTCAACTTCAACAATATCATCATCAATCACATGTTCTTCATCATTACTGTGATCAACATAAATATAATCCTCATCATTACCTAAATCAACTTTATCATCTAAATCAACTTCAACAGATTCATCTAAATCTTTAATATCCCCCTCATCATGTTCAACATGAATATAATCCTCATCATTACCTAAAT
>CACZPT010000190.1 GCA_902783085.1 uncultured Methanobrevibacter sp. | reverse complement strand
GAATTTGAGTAAAAAAATATAGGAAAATAAGAAAAATGATATCAAACTGAAGGTAATTTACAACTCAAAAATCTAGCACCCTATTAAGTAAAATGACCAAATTTTATTTGAAAAATGTTATCCGAAAGAGAGTAAGTAAAAGTTCTTTCTTATTAGAATATGTTGAATCGGAGTTTTTAATATTTCTTTTCTAACAGACATTAGATTTCCAAAAAAAAACTAATTTATATACAAAACAAACTAATTTTCATAAAGAGCCTTCATAATTTTAAAAGGAAAAATTTAAATTATCATTTAAGACTTTACAAATACTTAAATGAATACATTAGAAATAAATGCATCCCATCTATTAAAAGAGAACTATTAAGTCTTAAAAGAATATTAAAACAACTTTAATTATAATTTAATTCATGTATATGATAGCTAGTTTTGATTGCAAATTTAAGACAAACAGAGAAAAAATTGAAAATATACTTCAGCATTATGGACTTAGAAAGATTCAATCTTCATTATATGTGGGAGAATTGGAAAATAAAGAAATGGAAATAATGATGAAAAATATTGCAGAAATTATAAAAGGCAAAGATAGCTTTTTAATAATTCCCATCTGTCAGAATTGCTATTCTAAAAAAGAATACTGTGGGCGAAAAATCAAATTCAAAAACGAATTATATAGGGTGTATTAAAATGAAAATAGTAATTGACGGATATAACAAATCCATTCACAAAAAGGATAATCAGATTGTTATACAAGAAAAAAATGAAATAATAGATTCAATAAAAGCAGATGCAATAAATGACATAACCATAGTTGGAAAAGGACATATAACCTTTGATGCACTAAACCTAATGGCAGAAAAAAACATAAAACTGATATCCATTAATACAAGAGGACAACTAACATACACATTAGAATCTCCAAATTGGCAGAATATACATCTTAAAAAAGAACAATATAAATTAAATGAAAATAAATCAGGACTTAAAATTTCAAAAGAACTGATTTTATCTAAAATGAAAAATCAAAAAGCAACATTAACAACACTAAATAAAAATAAACAACTGAAAAGAGTGTTTAACCACAGACAAAAAATCGATGAAATCACAAAACAGCTTTCCGATTTGAATTTAAGAGGAAATAATCCAGATATAAGAATGAAAATAATGGGACTGGAAGGAAAAGCATCCAGTGAATACTGGTCAGGAGTTAAATATTTCATTCCAAAAGAAATAAAATTTGAATATCGAACAAAAAGACCAACCGACCTGCTAAATTCCATGCTAAATTACGGCTATGCAATTCTTGCAAGTGAAATAACAAAAAGCATACTGGTAAATGGCCTTGATCCATATTGCGGTTTTCTACATTTTGACATGTATAATCGTAAAAGCCTGACATTTGATTTGATAGAACCATTCAGACAGCAAATAGTAGATAAAACAGTCATCGGATTAATTAATAAAAAACAAGTTACAGTTGAAGATTTAGATAAACGAAATAATACAATAAGATTAGAAGCAAGAAAATTAATTGTAGAAAAAATATTGGGAAAAATCCACTCAACAATCACATATAATAATGAAACCATGAGTTATTCAGATTTGATTGAAAAACAAAGCAAAGACATTGTTAATGTCTTGTTGAACAATGAAAAATTCAATGGATTTTACTTGAGGTGGTGAGGAAAACTAAACTGTTTTTGACCTGAAAATTCATGTCCTCATAATCGATAAAAATAACCATTAATGTTAATATTAAAATCAATAAATTTGAGGAAACCTACCTAAAATACAGGTGCGAAAATGATGTACTCATAAAGTTTTATAAAGAAGAAATATAAAAATGTTAAATAGCTATTTAAAGGAAAATTTGATACTGTTTGAAATGAATATTTCTAAAGGAAATATCCGAAACCTATATTACGAAACTATTTAATCAATAATTAACATAATTAACAATAGATTAATTAATTAAAATAATAGGTTGTAGTATGGTATTATCTAATTTAACTATGCATGAACGAGCCGAAGAATTTGTGGAAGTGCATCATTCCGATACATACGAAAAAGGACAATCTCAAATGTACTGGAGAGATTTTTTTCATATATTCGGAGTAAATATACATGAAGTAGTTGTATTCGAAGAAGCCGTGAAAAAATTTGATGGTAGTCAAGGTTTTATTGATGTATTTTGGAAAGGAAAACTATTAATAGAGCACAAATCATTAGGAAAAGACCTTAATGCAGCATATTCTCAAGCACTTGAATATTTAGACCAACTACCTAAAAATGAAATACCTGAATACATAATTGTATCTGATTTTCAAAGAATTAGATTAACTAATTTAATCACTAAAGAAGAAACAGAAATACATATTAATCAGTTACCCTCAAAAATACATTTATTTAACTTTATATATATTGAAAATACTGATGAATTACCACAACTACAATTAAACCTAAAAGCTTCAAGACTTCTCGCTGATATTCATGAAGATTTACTTGCTAAAAATTACAACGAACATCATCTAGAATTATTTATGGTAAGACTCTTATTTTGTTTATATGCTGAAGATACAAACATATTCAAACCAAATCAATTCAAAAATCTAATAAAAAAACCAGAAGACCCCCGCCATGTAGGTGAAGATATCCAATTCCTTTTTAGAATACTTGACCAAAAACCAGAGAATCGACAAAATGATTTACTCGATGAATTTGCAGATTTTCCATACGTGAATGGAGCACTATTCAAAGAACCAATAGTACCACCAATATTCAATAAAAGCACGGTAGAAAAATTAATAAGAGCATGTAATTTTGATTGGTCGGAAATCAATCCTTCTATATTCGGAAGCTTATTCCAAAATGTAGTAGACCCAGAAGTACGAAGATATCTTGGAGCACATTACACTAGCGAAGATAATATTAACAAAGTAATCAATACTTTATTTTTAAATGACCTGTGGGAAGAATTTTACACATCAAAAAATAATAAAAATAAATTAAAATTATTACATGAAAGAATAGGGAATTTAAAATTTTTAGACCCTGCGTGCGGGTGTGGAAATTTTTTAATAATCACTTACCGACAATTAAGGGAACTAGAATATAAAATATTAAAAATATTATTAGATGAAGATGACAGCCAACTACACTTCAATGCAAGTGATTTAACTAAAGTAAAAATAGACAATTTCTATGGAATTGAAATAGAAGAGTTCCCTGCAAGAGTTGCCCAAGTAGCTATGTGGTTTACACAGCACCAAATGGATATCCAATTTGAATCACTAAAAATCCACAAAGACAACCTCCCATTAAAAGATTCAGTAAACATTCGTATAGATAATGCTTTAGATTTAGATTGGAAAGAAATATTACCTCCAACAGATAATGTTTATATTTTAGGCAATCCTCCATTCGTAGGTTCAAGATTACAATCTACTAAACAAAAAGAAGATTTAAAACAAGTGTTTAAAGGATTTAAAAAAGTAGGTAGCTTAGATTATGTTTGTGCATGGTATAAAAAAGCTACAGAATATATTCAAGATACAAATATTGAAGTTTGTTTTGTATCCACTAACAGCATATGTCAAGGAGAACAATCCCCAATACTATGGGAGCAATTACATGAACGATATAATATTGTAGTGAATTTTGCACATACAACATTTAAATGGAGTAATGAATCTAAAGATAAAGCAGCGGTATATGTAATAATAATCGGATTCAGTACTCATGACAGACCTGTTAAAAAATTATTCAAATATCCAAAAATTAACAGCCAAAAATATGAAGAATATACAGTAGAACATATTAATAATTATTTAAATGATTCTGAAGATGTATATATTAAAAGAAGAAATTTACCATTATCAGATGTCCCTCACATGTTTTTCGGTAATATGCCTATTGATGGTGGGAACTTTATATTAACAAAAGAAGAAAAAGATGAAATAATATCTAGAGAACCTCAAGCAAAAAAGTATATCCGCAAATATATAATGGCTAGAGATTTTTTAAACGATGGTGAAAAATATTGTATATGGTTAGACCATTACAATCCTGCTGAACTACAAAAATGCCCATTAATACTTAAAAGAGTAGAAAACATTAAAATTTTAAGAAGTGAAAGTAAACGAAAAGCTACTAGGGAATTAAGTAAAATACCAACAAGATTTGGAGTTGTTAGTCAGCCATCAAATAATTATATTTTAATTCCATTAACTACCAGTGCAAATAGAGAATATATTCCAATGACGATTGTAGATAAAAATGTTATTGCTAATAATACATGTGGTGTTGTTAATTCTGATGATAAATTCCTATTAGGTGTTTTAACATCAAAGATGCATATGACTTGGGTTAAATTTATTGCAGGGAGACTAAAAGAAGATTATAGGTATTCATCATCTATTGTTTATAATAATTTTCCATTCCCTACTAATGTTCCGAAAGAATTATGTGAAGCTATTGGTAACTGTGCTGAGGAAATATTAAAAATTCGTGAGAGTTATGATTCATCTTTAGCTCAATTATATACTCCATTACTAATGCCTTATGATTTAAGAAAAGCACATGAAAAATTAGATAATCTAGTTGATAAAGCATATCATAAAAATAAATTTAAAGATGATGATGAGCGTATGAAATTGTTATTTGATTTATATCGTGAATTAATTTAATATTGTCTAGTTCATTTTTCTTATCTTTTAAATCTTCATCGATTTTATGTATTTTTTCTTTTTCTAATTTATCAAGTTCTTCTTTTTTCTTTTTTTCTAATTCTTCTAGTTCTGTTTTTTTATCTGATTCCATTTTAGATAATTTATCATCTATTTTATCTAATTCCCTTTGTTTATCTTTTATTTGTTTTTGTATTTTGTCTGTTGGATTAGATACTCTTTTATTTAATAAATATGCTCCATATAATATTAATGGCAATCCTACTATTGCACATATTATTGTTAAAGTAAGGATTACACCAAGTATCACAATTATAGTACCATTTTCCATTTTATATCCTCCCTCTAATCTGTATTCACATTGATATAAATATTTATTAATATTATATTAAAAATGTATTTATAAAAAAGGATCTAAAAAAAGATAAAAAAAATAATGTTTGAAATGAATATTTCTAAAGGAAATATCCGAAACCAATTTGAATAATCTGATTATCATATGTAAAATTCAAGACCTTGAAAAGACTGTTTGATGATGTCTGGCAGACAGTGAAGTTTGAAAAGGTTTATTTTAAGAAAAACGAATCATCTGACATTCTGATTAAAGTGTTGACCACTACCTATTTAGATAAATTGAATCAGAGTATCAAAAGCAGATATTTTGATGAATGATTTGAGAAATGAAGGAAAAAATTAATAATTTAAGAAAACATAATATAATAATCATGTCCCATAAATACATAGAAAAAACAAAAATCACAAGTTTTGATGAGTTATCCCATATTATCCAAGGAAAAACAGACTTTTGTGAAGATATTAGATCAAAATTCATTTTTCGCGGTATTGACAACATCAATTACAAACTGGTTCCTTCTTCCTTGAGAGGCAAT
>CACZPT010000189.1 GCA_902783085.1 uncultured Methanobrevibacter sp. | reverse complement strand
GTTCCATTTATTGATATTTTATTTACAATAATGATTTTTTTAGTTGTAACAAGTAATTTTTCAGCTACGGATGTACAAACTGATGCGGCTGATGTTAATTCTGGTACTGGAAAACCTAATGTAACTGATGTTAGTGGAAATGCAGAGTATTATGTGATGCCTGTTGCAAATTTACATAGGGTTACTGTAAATGGGGTTGATAGATCAGATGCAATATCGAATAGCGCAGTAGGTGTTCTAGCAAAAGTTATTGATGAGGGACAGATTTCAATTAAGCCTGGAGAGATTATAATTACCACTCCATCAGGCATTTCACCTGAAGATGCTGTCCGTCGTCCAGGTTAATATAGGAGATTATATATGTATACAGGGAGAATTTTGTCAATTGGGATGAATAATGATGGTAAACCGTTTGTTGCTTATAGGGTGTCCAGTAGGTCATTTCCTAATAGGCAATGTTTAAAATTTGATAATCGGGCAGCTGTTGTTCCAAAAGAAGGTTTTGAAAAGGATATTTACGAAAATACATACATTACATATAATTGTATTCGTATTGTTCGCGATATTGCAATCGTATCAAATGGTTCTCATACAGATGTGATTGCTGATAAAATTTCTTTAGGAATGAATATTAAAGATGCAATTGCTTATTCATTGCTTACTTTAGATTATGAGAAAGATGATTATCATACTCCAAGAATTGCTGGTGTTGTAACTTCAACTAACAAAAAAGACGAATATCAATGTTATGTTGGAATTGCTAATGATAAAAAATTATTAGTTGAGCAGGTACCATATGGGGAAGCCGTATTTATTTCAACTTATGGGAGTCAAGTTCATGACTCTGTTGAATTTAGTGCTAAAACTGCCACTGAATCAGCTAAATTTATTTTTGATGAAGGTACATTTGCAAATTACAAAAAACCAGTAACTTCAAGTGCGGCTGTTTTTGATGGAGAATGGACTATAGATATCTATAATCCATAATCTTTTTTTTTATTTTTTTTTAAGATGATATTATGCATATTAATTTAATTGGTCTAGAAGGTATTCCATTAGTTAAATCTGGGGATAATATTTCTGAAATTATTAAAGAAGCTATCTTAAAGCAAAAATATGATATTCAGGATGGGGATATTATATTAATAGCTGAAACATTAATTTCAAAAGCTGAAGGAAATATTATTGACTTAAATAAAATTAACGCTTCTCAAAAAGCAATAGAATTAGCCAAAATTTGTAAAAAAGATCCAAAGCTTGTTGAAGTCATTCTTCAAAATTCTAATGAAGTTGTTGAAGTCGGCCCTAATTTTATTATAACAGAAACAAAACACGGTTTTGTCTGTGCAAATGCGGCTATTGATGAATCTAATGTTGAAGATGGCCTTGCAACACCTGTTCCGGACAATCCTGATAAATCCGCAACTGAAATTAGACAATATCTTGAAGATGAATTTAATAAAGATTTGGCTGTTATTATAACTGATACTCAAGGAAGAGCTTTTAGGGTAGGTGCTATCGGCACAGCTATTGCTTGTTCTGGTATTGAACCATTATGGGTTCGTGTTGGTGAAAAAGATTTATATGGGCGTGAATTAGAAACTACTGAAGTTGCAACGGCTGATGAGTTAGCTAGTGCCGCTTCTTTAATAATGGGGCAAGCAGATGAGGGTTTGCCTGTTGTTATTATATCTGGTTTTTACGGATTTGATGCATTAAGAAATAAAAAATCAAATATAAATCCTTTAATTAGACCAAAAGAATTTGATGTTTTTAGAAAGTAGGGGTATTATGATTACTGTTTTATCTGGAGGTACAGGGACTCCAAAATTACTGCAAGGGATTAAAGAAATTGTTGACCCTAAAGATTTGACTATTATTGTAAATACTCTAGAAAATGATTATTTTTCAGGAGTTTATGTCTCAGCAGATATAGATACTGTATTATATACAATGTCGGATATAATAAATGATGAGACATGGTATGGTGTTAAAAATGATACTTTTACTACTCATGAAAGACTTGAAGAATTAGGAAGCCCTGAGTTACTTAGAATTGGAGATATTGACAGAGCTACCAAAATACAAAAAACTCTTTTAATGCAAAATCATTCACTTCAGGAATCTGTTGATATTCAAAGACAACATATGGGTATTGATTCAAAAATCATTCCAATGAGTAACGAAAATTCAGATATTAAAATAATAACGGATATTGGCGAATTGGATTTTCATGATTTTTTAATAAAACATGCTTCACAACCGGAAGTATTGGATGTAAAATTTTCTAAAGTAAAACCTGCTTCAGGAATCATTGAAGCTATTAATAATTCAAAATGTGTTATTATTGGACCATCTAATCCAATTACTTCAATCTCACCAATATTATCTTTAGATGGTGTTCGTGATGCACTGAAAAATACTCATGTTATAGCAGTATCACCAATAATTGGAAATGATTCTGTTTCAGGGCCAGCTTCTAAATTTATGAAGGCTTTAGGAATTGAGGTTTCATCAGTTGGCATTGCAAAACTTTACGAAGATTTCCTAGATAATATTGTTATCGACCAAAAAGATATTGCTATGAAAGATAAATTAAATGATATTATTAATAAGGTAACAATTACAAATACAATAATGAATAATTTGGATGCCAAAAAAAATTTGGCAAAAATTATTTTAGAGGGTATTTTATAAAGGCGGTTATGTAATGATACAAATGACTTTGATACAAATTGATAACTACGGGCCGTGGACAGTAACTCCAAGACCACGTACTGAATCGGATTTACAAATGTTACAAGCGAATTTATATGCTGATTTAAATCAACAATTTGGAAATAAGAAAGGATTAGTTTTCTTTACAAGATTTGATAATTTACTTGCTATCTCTAATGGATTAGATGAAGAGGATCATTTAAGAATACAAAGATCAATTAGAAATAGATATCCTATTACTATTAGTATGGGTGTTGGAGCAGCTGAAACTCCTCACGAAGCTCAAAAATTAGCTACTATTGCTCTTCAAGAAAAAGGCGGAGCACAATCAAGTGTTAGAAAAGAAATTTTAGCTATTGATAGTTTGGTTGATAGTGAAGATAGTTTTGTTCAAGCTGCACATATCGATATTAATAGTGTAACTGAAACATTAACAGATATAGAATCTGCTTTTGATACAAGTTTTATGGTTAATAAAGCTCAACATTATTTAATGACCAAATTAATTAAAAAAGGAGCATTATTGTTTTTCATTGGTGGGGATAATTTCATGTCTCCATGTAATGGATTATCTGAAGAAGAAATTAAAAATATTCTTGTTGAAATTGATAATGAAATCGGAATTGAACTTAAAGCAGGTATTGGAAGAGGGAAAAATGCTGAAGATGCAGCATATATGGCGGATTTAGGTCTTGAAGAAATCCGTGACCGTGATAATGAACCATGGACCTGGGTAATCGAAAAAAAGTATTAGGGGGATTTTAAATACTTAAAGTTGCTGCACCAATGGCTGGAATAACAGATGCAGAATTTTTAAAAAAAATTATTCCATATGGTTTTGATGTAGTTACTTTGGGTGGTTATAGTCTTGATTTAAAAACAATTGAAGCATCCCAAAAAATTATTGAACGGGGAAGAAAAGAATTTCACTTCCAAATGGATGAAATTATCCCCCACATCGAAAAAGAAGTTAATTCAATTAAAGATTTTAAAAAAGAGGTACTTGTATCAGCAAATGTTCGCTCATCAATCCCAGAACCAATAATTGAAACTTCAAAGATTAAAGGTTTAGATATTATTGAAGTTAACTGTCATTGCCGTCAAGATGAAATTTTAGCTATTGGTTGTGGTCAAGAAATGTTAAAAAGAGATGATTTTGCTGAATTTATATCTCAAATAGCTGATAAGTCCAAATCTAAAGTATCAGTTAAAATTAGAGGAAATGTTTTAGGAATCGATACTTTAGAAATTGCCGATATTATCGAATAATCAGGTGCAGATTATTTACATATTGATGCAATGAAACCAGGTATCTTTGATGCTGATTATAAACTAATAAAAAATGTTTGTGATAATACAAATATTAAGGTAATAGGCAATAATTCTATTGATTGTGAAGATAAAATAGAAAAAATGGCTAACTGTGGAGTTTATGGTTTTTCAATAGCAAGAGCAGTCATTTCTGGTGTTTTAAATTGTGATATTTCCAAATATTAAAACAAAAATGTTATTAATATTTTAAAATAAAGTTATAATTAATATATGAAAATAGGTGAATGTATGAATTTTATTACTCTTAAGAATATTACAAAAACTTTCAATGGTGTGGATGTTCTTAAAGATATTGACTTGACAATTGACGAAGGTGAGACTTTAGGAATTTTGGGTCGTAGTGGTAGTGGAAAATCTGTTTTAATCAATATGCTTAGGGGAACATTAGATTATAAACCTGATGGCGGTAAAGTATTGATTAATGTTGCTGTTTGTCCTGATTGTTTAACAATTGAACCACCATCACATGCGGGTCAAGTTTGTGGATGTGGTCATGAATTAACTGTTCAAGAAGTAGACTTTTTTAATTGTGATAGAAAATTATTTTCAGCAATCAAAAGAAGAATTTCCATCATGTTACAACGTAACTTCGCATTATATGATGAAGAAACTGTAATTGAAAATGTTTTAAGAGCAATGGGTGATGGTGGAGATTATGAAGAAAAAATCTACTGGGCTCTAGAATTGTTAGAAATGGTTCAAATGAACCATAGAATCACTCATATTGCACGTGATTTAAGTGGTGGAGAAAAACAAAGGGTTGTACTTGCAAGGCAACTTGCTAAAAATCCAATGACATTCTTAGCTGATGAACCGACAGGTACTCTAGACCCTCAAACTGCAGTAAAACTTCACAACACATTAAAAGAAGGTGTAAAAGATGTAGGCATTACTATGTTAATTACATCTCACTGGCCAGAAGTAATGACAGAACTTGCTGATAGAGTTATATGGTTAGAAGATGGTGAAATTAAACAAGAAGGCGAGCCAGACATTGTTGTTAATGATTTTATGGCAACTGTACCGATTCCAGAAAAACCAGAAATTCCTGAATTCGGTGAACCTGAAGTTGTTTTAGAAGATGTTAAAAAACATTATTATTCCATTGAAAGAGGTGTAATTAAAGCAGTTGATGGTGTTAGCTTAACAATTAACAAAGAAGAAATCTTCGGGCTTGTTGGTTTAAGCGGGTCTGGTAAAACAACAACCACTAGAATGTTGATGGGTTTGACTGATCCAAGTAGCGGTAAAATAGAAATTAAACTTGGAGAAGATGAATGGGTTGACATGACTAAAGTTGGTCCTCTTAATAGGGGTCGTATAATGCCTTATATTGGTTTATTACATCAGGAATACTCTTTATATCCTCATAGAACTATTTTAGGAAATTTAACTGATGCAATTAGTTTAGAATTACCTGCAGAATTTGCAAAAATTAAAGCTATTCATTCACTTACAACTGTAGGATTCAGTGATACTACTGCTGAAGGGATTTTAGATAAATATCCTGATGAATTGAGTGTTGGAGAAAAACATAGGGTTGCTCTTGCGCAAGTATTGATTAAAGAACCAAACCTTATCGTATTGGATGAGCCAACAGGAACAATGGATCCTGTAACTCGTGTTGTTGTAACTGATTCAATTTTAAAAGCTCGTACTGAACTAGAACAAACATTCATTATCATTTCTCACGATATGGACTTTGTTTTAGATGTTTGTGATAGGGCTGCTTTAATGAGGGGAGGAAAAATATTGGATATTGGAACTCCTGAAGAGATTGTAAAACAATTAACTCCTGATGAAAAAGAAGATATGCTTAAAAGGGGAGAATAATCTCCTTTTTTTATTTTTAATAAACTATAATTTTTTTATTTCTCGCCATTTCGGACAATTTTTATCCATTAATTTTTTAAAGTTATCTCCATGATTAAATTCAATTAAATGACATAATTCATGAATAAATACATATTCTAAAAATATTTTTGGCTTTTTTGCAAGATTTAAATTAAGTGTGATAATTTTATCTTGCCGACAATTTCCCCAGTTTTTCATTTTTCTTACTTTAACTTCACTTGGTCTTGAACCAACTTTTTCAACACATTTTTCAAAAATCTCAGATATTTCTTTTTTAACTTCACTTCTATAAAATTCGTTCAATGTTTTTTGGCGATTTTGAAGTTTGCTTCGTTTACTTACAGGTAAATAAATGGTGTTTTCATTAACAAAAGCTTTTTTTACAGTATTGTTTTTGATTAACTGTAATTCATATTCTTTTCCCCATAAAAGGTGTTTTTCACCATTTAAATATTTTAACTTTGGTTGATATTCGTTATTTATTACTATCTCTCTTTTTTTTAAAATCCAGTCCATTTTAGTTTCAATAAATTTTTCTATCTCACTATCGCAAAGATGCTTGGGAACTGAAAGTGTAACTTTCCCATCTGGGGGGATTATTTTTAAATAAATATTTTTAATATTTTTACGATTTATTTCAATTTCAATATTATTAATTTTCATTAATTTTCTCCAAATTAGATTTATAAATTTATATTTGATAATTCAATTAGATTATTTTGTTATTGAATTATATTGTATGCTATTAATACATATTACATTATGTGTTTTTTTACACTGCTAGAAACTTAAGATTTTTTTGAATTTTTTTCTTATTTTCACTATTTATTTCTACTAATTTTTCTTTAATTTATTTAATTT
>CACZPT010000188.1 GCA_902783085.1 uncultured Methanobrevibacter sp. | reverse complement strand
ATTTTCGTAACATATCATGGAGCAATGAACAGAATTTCACTTAACAACATACGCTGGATGAAACGAAATGGTCGATACAAAACACCTACATCAGTATGAAATAGGACAGTGCCTTAATTTTTATATTAAGTTATTAAAAGTTAATCTGATATTCTTTTTGGTGATTAACTTTAATTATTATTGTTTATATATATTATAATTAATTCAAGTAATATTATTACTTGAGTAAGTAGGTGAAAGTTATGAAAAAAAATATTTTGATAATTGTGGCCGTAATAGTTGTGGCTGTAGCAGCTGTTTTTGGAGCATTTATGTTATTGCAGACACCATTAAAGGCACATGATTTTGGAGAATTCACTATGAATGTTCCTGAAAATTCTCATTTTGAAGAAGGAACTGCAATTAATAGTCTTCGTGTTCTGATGGAGGCAATGGCTAGTAGGGGAGCCAGTAATCCAAGCTCAATTGGTTCAGTATATTCCACTATGATGAGTGATCCGGCTTACACCCATCCGATTTGGGGCGATGAGGAACATAATATCATAATCCATTATATCAATTGTAGTCAAGACAACATTACAGACCATAATGTAGTTGGAGATGAATTATTTAGTGGTGCAAATCTTGATTCATCACATGATAATATGTACTTCTACACTAGAGATACAAATAATAACAATAGTAATAGTAGCTATGATATTACCAGTGTAGTTTGTGTTGAAAATGGCCATGATTCAATGGTTATTATTGGTGGAAGTGACAGTCAATTGCTTCAAAGAATGGCGGAATCAATTAAGTTTAAATAATAAATAAAAGTGAAATTAATTATTTAATTTTATTTTTATCTTTTTTTTTAAGGAATAATATTATTTTTCATAATAAATATATACTATTAAATTAAATAATTCTAATCTAGGTATTAATATGGATGAAAAAATAATTTTAGGTCTTCCAAAAGGAAGTTTGAATAATGTAAAAAGAGGAAATACTCATCAATTATTTGTTGATGCAGGTTATGAAGTTAAAGGATATGAACCTGGCGATGAATCTTATGAAATTGAAATATCCAATGATGAAAGTATCACTGCTTTTCTAACTCGTCCCCAATCCACTCCTGTTGAATTGAATAGGGGCATGGTTGATATTGCTATTGTAGGGGAAGATTGGATTAAGGAAGAATCCGTTTTAAGACAAACAAACAATATTAAAATCGGTGATTTGGATTATGGAAAAACCCGTTTGATTGTAGCAGTTCCTAAAGACTCTCAATATGATAATTTATCAGACTTTTTCAGAGCAAATAAAGATAGAAAAACTCCAATCTTATGTTTTACTGAATATCCTAATTTAACTAGAAAATTTTTCATGGAAAATGAAGCATATCAGGAAATTTACGGAGATGCAATTCCATTTGTTCAAGTCAGAGGATTAACCGATGGAGATAATGAAATGGTACAGGTTATTAACTCCGATGGTGCTACTGAAGTTTACATTGCCAAAGGCGCTGATTTGATTGTTGATAATACTCAAACCGGCAGCAGCTTAAAAAAGGCAGGTTTAAAGGAAATTGAAACAATATTGCATTCTTCAGCAGGACTTTATGCAAGTCAAAAATGCAGTAAAGAAAAGCTTGATAAGGCTAAAATGATTTATGAACAATTATTCGGTGCTATTACAGCTAAAAAATATTTTGATGTAAAATTCAACATTTCAAACTCTAAAATTGAAGAGGTTTCAAATTATTTGACTGAAAATAGACTTTGTGCTGATGAACCAACAATTACTCAGGGTTCTGATTTTTCACAAATCAATGTTTTGATTCCTAAATCCAAATTCCCTGAAATGGTTGATGCAATTAAAGGATTTGATGCAACTTCAATTATTAGAAATGATTTAAAACAACTAATTAAATAATTGGCCTTGAGATTTTTCTCAGGCTATTTTTTTTTATATTACTTCAAAATCTATAAGTTTTATTTTATTTGAAAGTAATTTGGAATTTTCAGATTCTATTTTTTCAGATAATTTTGTGGTAATGTATTTTTTGTTGTCATCTGGAAAAACAGTAACCATCTTAATATCATCACTGTTCATTAAAACACTTGCCAAAAAGTTGGCGCCACTGGAAATGCCGATACCTAAACCAAATTCTTTAGCTATTCTTTTAGACATGTTAATTGCATCTAAATCATCGATTAAAACAATATCATCTATTAATTCAGGTTCTATGATGCCTGGAATAAAATCATCACCAATTCCTTCAATCATATGACTTCCTTCCACCATTCCCATCTTTAGAATTGACAGGGTGCTTGGTTCCAGTGCAAATATTTTGGAATCCGGATTTTTGTCTTTCAGTTTTTTGCCGATTCCCATAAGTGTTCCGCCTGTTCCAATACCTGAGACAAATGCGTTCGCATCACTTACAGCATCGATAATTTCCTGACCGGTGGTTTTGTATTGCGCTTCCACATTTAATTTGTTGTCAAATTGAAGTGGTCTGTATGCGCCGATTTTTTCTGCAAATTCCTCTGCAAGTTCAAGGGCTTTTTTAAATCCACCTTCTTTTTTGGATACAAGATGAACATGAGCTCCATACATTTCAATTAGTTTTCTTCTCTCAAGAGATACCCAGTCAGGCATGAAAATATGAACGTCATGGCCGAAAAGTGCACCGATAGCACTAAAGGAAATGCCAGTATTTCCACTTGTAACTTCCACAATAGCTTGACCTTCTTTTAAATTACCATTTTGTCTTTCTTTTTGGATGATATAAAGGGCAATTCTATCTTTTATACTTCCGGTGTAATTGTAGTATTCAAGTTTAGTATATATGCTTTTAATTTTTCCATCATATTCGTAATTAATCTTTATCATTGGTGTATTTCCAATCAACTTTTCAATATTCATATCATCCAATCCAATATTTATACTCTAATAAATACTTTATTTCTCATTTTATATTAAAATATTTTTTTTTAAACAAGCTTTTGAATGATTTTTTAAAAAACTTTATAATTGATGATAAAAAATATATAAATCTAGTGATTTTTATGAAAAATTTAGTGGTGTACTATTCAAGAACTAATGTAACAAAAACTTTAGGTGATGAAATTGCAAAAAGATTAAATGCAGATACTGAAGAAATCAAATCTAAAGTCAATTATAATGGTAAAATCGGATATGTTCGCGGAGGAAAAGATGCAATCAGTGAAAAAATAGTGGATCTTGAAGAATTAAAATTCAATCCTCAGGATTATGATATGGTATATCTTGGAGTTCCTGTATGGGCAAGTAAAGCCGCAAATCCGATGATTTCTTATATCAAACAAAATGAAGGTAAATTTAATAATGTAAAATTCTTTATAACTGCCGGCGGAAGGGGTTTTGAAGATACCTGCAGGCAAATGGAAAAATTCACCGGAAAATCTCCATTGAAAACATTTTTTGCCAAAACCAAAGAAGTTAAAAACGGTGAATTCAAATCCAGACTCGATTCATTTTTAAAATAAATGATGATGATTCACTCCATCCATCTTTTTAATTTTGGAAAGACTTCTTCAGCCATTTTCCTTGCTTCTTTTTGGCTCATACCTGTTGCCTTTGAAGTTTTTGGAACACAAAAATCAATCATCTCTTCCATTGTAACATCCCGTGTAAACTCACCATCCTGATAACAGTATTTACAGTAATCTTCGCTTTTAGATGAGTCCTTTTCACTGCCATAATCTTCATCAGTCATTGGCATTGCACAGGACTGACAAAAGTTCATATTTTCAAAATCCATTTTTTTCACCTCCTTTTATTCTTTTTTATTCTTTTCTATTAGTTTTTCAATTTTATCAAATTTCTTGTTGAAATGTTTAGTTAGAATCGCCGCCGTTAAAGTTGCAGTACCTACGCTGGATAGCAGATAACCTCCCCATACCAGAATGATTGAATTTATTTTGCCTCCAATGGAATTTCCTAAAACGGTATATCCATTACTTGTAAATGCATTTGAAACCATGTCAAGTGAATCCAAGGGATTGACATTTTCAAAAAGCTGGGTTGTAAAAAAACTGAAAAAGATTATTGTAAACAATAACAGTATAGCTATTCCCAAACTGTTTGACTCAGTATATTCCTTAAACTTATCATAATATACTTTTATAAAGTAAATAAATATCGGAACATGAATAAAATCCAGCAATCCAATAAGACTCGTGTTAAATAAGATAAAAGTCAGTGAACCGTATGGAATCAAAAGCAATAGAATAATCTTGTTTTTCAAAGAACTCTTATCCAGTTCAACTGCAACATATAGGGAAAGTATAATATCGAATATTGCAAGATAAATCATATCAGTATCATTGCAGATAAATGAATATAAGACATTTATAAAGAATAATCCCATCATTATCAGGTAATATGTTTGTCTTAAAGTGTGGATTTCCTCTTCGGGGAAATATTCTATTGGATTTAAAAGTTTAGGTGAACTGTTTTTCAATTTATTTAAAATAAACTTAAAAATAACCATCAACAAGAGGAAAATAAGTATTTCAATTAGACATTTTATAACATGAATAAGCATTGAGTTCACTTATAAACACCATTTTCTATATTTGAAGTTCTTTATATATTAATTATTTTCTATGGGACTGTCAAGTTCTTAGTGCTGATTTGTTGTTTTCGTTCCAGCCATTTTTTCTCTGGAATATGAAGTTGAATAATCCTTGTTT
>CACZPT010000187.1 GCA_902783085.1 uncultured Methanobrevibacter sp. | reverse complement strand
TTTCGATCCCAGTAGTGAAGTCCTTTTGTGTTTTGTTTGTGTACTATGGTTTTCTATGGGAATTTCATTTCGCTGCAAGCCTATTCTCTTTATAATCACTTTTTTAGAAATATTTTATATATTATTTATTCACATATATTTCATTGTCATATCATTTTTGACTAATATTTAATTAAATTTTTATGAGCAAGTATTTTTACTATCAATGATTAAAAAATAGTTAATATTGGATAGGCTGCCAGTTTCGAGGGTTGCTCGAGGAGCTAAGGGTAATCTAGCGATGATTCATGAGAGTTAGAATGCTGGCAAAATCATTTTATAATTTTCTAATTTATATTGTTTAAATGCGAACTTAAGGTATTTTTTTTTAATGTTATCAATTTATTATTGTTGAATACTATTATTAGTTAAACTAGATTATTATACAATATTTTAGAAAATTGTATTTAGAATTTTTCTAAAATTCTTGCATATACTATTTTTAATTCATCATTTGATTTTTCATATATTCTTTTTAAAATTAATTCTGGGGTGCTTTTTGCAAGGAAATTCATTTTTGGTGTTCTATCTACAATTAAATTGTAATTTTCATCTAATCCTTTAGCTTCTATTCCATCCACCCTAACATTTGTATAATTCATTAATTCTCTTGCCATATGAGTAACTATTATTCCATAGGAATTTGATTCTTTAATCATATCAATAAATGTGGAGATGATTTTTACGGCCGCTTCTAATTCTGTTATTCCTTCAAGTTCATCTAATAAAACTAATTTTTCACTATTTGTTGTAACTATTGGTATAAATACATTTAAGAATGATTCAAAAGCACCAGCATCAAGTGATCTTTTTTTGGAGAAGTGATATATTTCATTAAATATTTTAATTTCAGCACTTTTGGCACTCACTGGAAGTCCCATTTGAGCCATTATTGATATTTGTGTTAGTGTTTCGAGTAATGTTGTTTTACCACCACTATTTGCTCCAGTTAGGAGTGCAATATTTTCATCTTTTGTTAATTCATAATCTATCCTTTGAATATCATCATTATCTTTTTTCAATGATAAATCTAGGTGTAGAGCACCATTTAATTTTATTTCATCCCCAAATTCAGGTTCATTTAGTTCATATTCATATGCAAAACTTCCAAGGGTAAACTCATAGTCGAATTTTATAACATCTTTTACTTCATCAATTGCTTGTTGTTTTATTGAATTTAGTTGTATTGCTGCACTTTTTTTAATATCGAAAATATCATTTTCTTTTTTTGATAATCGTTCTAGTTTGACTCTTTCTAGTTCTTGTTCATCAATTTCGATAGGATATTTTTTTAGATATGGGTCGAAATCCATCCCTGTTTTTTCTTTAATGATTTGTTTACGTTTACTTATAATTTCATCAAATATTTTATTTATTTTTGGTGGGAAGTTATTGTTTAATAAGTTTAGGATTTCATCTCCTTCAAGGTCAATATTTTTCACTGCTTTTTCCAATTCATCATCCATATCATATTTTAAGGAATTTACAAGTTTATCAATATCGACTTCCTGTTTATCTACAATGTTTAAATCGTCAATGATTGGAATAATCTCTCCAAGCACACTATCTTTATTTCTAATTTTTTGAATTTCATGTACTCTTTCAATAATATCTTTATTTTGTAAAAAAAAGTTTATAGTTTTCTCTGGAACAATTTCATAATCATTTTCATCAATATTAATCATTACTAGGTTTGGCATTCCTTCAAAGTCCAATATTCCCTGTGAATAAACATAAAATATTAAATCATAATTCATCAGTTCTTCTTGAAGTAAAGGAGAATCGCTTGCAGTTATAATTGGGTAGTATTGGTTTAGGCCTAAATCCATCAAGTATGAATTATCTTCATCGCTTTCAACTAAAATTACTTTGCTTGGATCATATTCAGCTTTTGCATCTTTAAGTTCCTTTAAATTTTTCATCAAACCTCTTAATTTGATTATGGGCATTTGTGAAACTTTTTGTTTTGCGTCCATTATGAATTTCAATCGTTGTTTTATTTTTTCAATATCTTTTGAAGGTGATAGCAATAAAATTCTATTTTTTGAATAGCTGGTGTTTGAATAAGCTAAAATTTTATTTATAATGTCTTCATAGATTTCTAGTGCTCTATCGCTTTTTATAAATTCGTAATTATCATTGTTTAATAGTTGATTCATTATTGATATGGCTTTTCTTTGACTAATTCCATCAATATTGATAATTTTTTCTACATCAACTTCGTCAATTATTTTTTGAAGTTCTTTTTCGCCACCAACATTTCTAATAATTTTTTCAGAAATTTTATCTCCGATTCCTTTTATCTCTTGCAATGTCTGTATTTCTCCATCCATTTAAACCAAACCCTTTTAATTAATATGGTGCATTTTATATAATATACAGTATTGCCAAGAGCATTTGATAACTATTATTTCAATATATTTCCAACAGTATTTTTTGGTGATAATTTTGTTAGTTCATTAGTGTTAATTTCATTATTTAATGCTTTTTTATAAATATCAATCATTTTGGTATAAGATTTATCTCTCCAACGACCATCAATTGCAAAGTTTACGTATCCTATGGATTTTAGGTAATTAATTTCGTTTATTAATGATATTTCTTCATCGTTTAAAATAATTAATTCTTCGGTTGATAGGCTTTTATATATTTTATATTCATTATTCTTTCCATCAACTAATTTTACATCTTGAATATCTTCTTTAAATCCATATCTGGTTTTCATTATTTCGATTGGGCCTTGTACAATAATTTCTATTTTTGAGTTATCTTGACAGTTATGGATTATATTTTCATAATCATTTTTAGTTAATTCAACTGAAAGTGTAATGAGTTTGTAGTCTTTAAGACTATTAATACTTTCATTATTTGTAATATTCATGGAATATGGTCCATATTTACCATTAAATTCATTTGACATTATGTCTAAATGCATATTCATCTTATTTAATATTCCTCTAACTTTATTTAGTGATTTTATTAAGTTATCGTGTGCAATATCTGGCCATTTCCAAATTAATTCGTAGTCTTTATTATATGAAATTTCAATAGCTTTTTTTAAGAAATTAACCATGTGATTAATACTATCTGTAGGTGGAATCTCAATATATACTCTTTCAACATCTTTAATTTCATATAAGCTATCCAAATCATTTGTATAATATGATAACTTAGTTTCATATGTTGTTTTTTTATTATATTCTGGATTATAGTTAATTTTTTTAGCTTTATGTTGGTAACTTTTAATTGTTTCATTTTTAAGTTTTTCAAATAATTCTCGCCTAATCTTGTTTATTTCTTTAATTGAGATAAATAAACTACCGTCATAGTTTAAGTTTATTTGTGTGATTTGGTATGGGTAATTATCAACTTTTAAAAGTTGTTTTTTTATCGTCTCTTCACTTATATTTCTTTTAATTGGGGTTTCAAATTTTACACTTCCAACTACTTCACATTCAATTTCCTGCCTATTTGCAAGGGTTAATTTTCCTTTTAGGTGAGGATATTTATTTTTAAGTGAAAATGTTAATATTAACTTTGATTTAATAAAACTTTTAGAGTTTTGCTCTATTTCTTTTGTTTTTTTTAGAAGTACATTTCTTTTTGTAAGGTAGACATGCGAGTTTTCTAAATCAAATTTATTTTTTTTATTTTGCTTTACTTTTTTTATTATTAAAACTTTGTTTTTACGAGTAATATCTTTAATGGATTTATATTTTCCTTTATTAAAATGTTTTAAAGTTGTTAATGTAGGATTTTGTGAGATTTCAAGACCATATTCATCATCATTTTTAATTAGTAATAATCCGTCCCCTTTATCGGGAATTGTTAGGATGTCATCGATTAATTTTATTGCAATTTCAGATTTTTCACTTTTTATCACTTTTCCAATCTTTAAACCAATGTGTCCTGATTTTATACTTCTTTCATATGTATTACTGAATTGGCCTTCAGTAAATCCTCTGTTAAATACTAAATTAAGATTTTCAGTTTTTGTGAATTTATTGCTTTTTAATTTATTTAGGGCTTTTCTATAACTGCTAATTACAATGGCTAAGTATTCTTTACTTCTCATTCTCCCTTCAATTTTAATACATCTTATATTCATTTCACAGATTTCTTTTAATTTATCATATAGGCATAAATCTCTTGGGGATAGGTAATAGTCTTGTTTTTGTGAGTTTGATAGTTTGTATTTTTGCCTACATGGTTGAGCACAGCTTCCCCTATTTCCACTTCTTCCACCTTTGAAACTACTCATCAGGCATTGTCCTGAATATGAATAGCATAATGCTCCATGGGCGAATATTTCAAGTTCCATATTCGTTTTTATATTTTCAATTTCATTTTTTCTCATTTCACGCGCAAGAACAACTCTTTTAACATTTTTACTTTCAAGATAATCAATTTTCCTTTGATTTTCACATGTTAATTGGGTAGATGCATGAATTTTTAAATTAGGAATATATTTATTAATTAATTCAATAACGCCTAAGTCTTGAACCAATACTGCATCAACACCAATAGCATATAAGTGATTTAAATAATCTAAGACTTCTTTTAGTTCATCTTCTTTAATTAATGTATTAACAGTTACATAAACCTTAACATTATGAAGGTGTGCAGTGTTTACTGCTTCTTTTATTTCATCTAAACTAAAGTTTTTGGCAAATTTTCTCGCACCATAATCTTTTCCAGATAAATAAATAGAACTGGCACCAGCATTGATTGCAATTTTTAAATGCTCCATAGACCCAACAGGCGCAAGTAACTCAGGTATCCTCATGTAATCTTCCTTCAATAAAATTTCCTTTATTTATATATGATTGTGAGAAATCCATTATTTCATATTTAAATTTATTTAGCTCCTCATCATCAATATCATTTAAACTTTTATTATATATTGATAGGATGTTTTTGGTGTATGTTTCATTAGAATATCTACAATCAACAATTAAATTATTAAGATTTAGTTGTTTTATTTCATTCATCTCTTCAATTAAACATAAACAATCTTTATTTAGAATATGGCTTTGTTTATTATAATCAAAAAATACTTTGTATTTGAATTTTTTCCTTTTTTTATCTTCTAATGTTGCATAATCAGCATTATTTCCAATAATAAAATCTTTACCTTCATTTAAGTTGGAAAAATCATCTTTACTTACAATAACTTCTAAATTTCCATGAACAATCATTTCTAAATCAGTGTTTTTAATATAATTTTTGCGTGTAATTTCTTTAATTTCACGACCGGAAAGCTCTGAAGATAGTATTAGAGCATCATATTTTGATAAATTTTCAACAGTATATGAATTCCATACATTTAAGTTATGATTTCCGTATATTGCACAATCAAAGATTTTTTCCATACCTGGAGAATCACCCATAACTGATAGGATAAATCCTTCGTTTTCAAGTTCTTTTATTATTTTTTTAGCTTTATTTAATTCATCTTCATTAATAAAAGAGGACAATACCCAAACAATTTCGCTTTCAGGAGCCATTTGTATTGCTTCTTTTAATATGCTTTTAATGTTTTTATAATAATCATCAGGATTATTATATGAACAATTGACATCCAAATAAATTCTTTTAAGATCAAAACCATTAGCTGCTTTTATTTGACTTAAATTATTAGCAAATAAGGATAGTTTAGCCTTTGTTTTTTTCTTATTTTCATAAGATTCATAATTATTTTTAAACTCTTCTATTCTTTTTCTTGTAGCTTTAACGGATTTTTTTGTTGGAGTATAATGATTTACAAGTAATTCTTGAGCTTTGTTTAAGATTTCTCTTCTAATTTTATTCAATCCGCTTATTGGAATAAATAAATCATCAGCCATGTCATTAAACTTAATATTTTCTATATAAAATGGTGTTCGGCCAGTTTTTTCAAGTTGTTTTATAATTGATTCTTTGGTTATTGGCCTATTTTTAGCTTTTTCAAATCTTGCAATCGCTTTATGCCTAAAGTTAATTAATTCGTCATCTAGATAATATTCAACTTTAATTGATGCAGTTAAATCTTTTTGGAAATTAAATGTAAGTGAAATAGGTATTTTACTTTGTATTTTTTCATTTTTAAATTGTTTAAGGCTTTCATGGGTTTGTGCAGAATAACTAATAAAGACTTCCGTTCCAACTTTAACTAAACGGGTTGTATCAATAATAATTTCATTTTCGTCTTGTTTTATGATGTTTTCAAGATATATTCCTTTTATTTTACCATTATATTTAAATGCTATTCCATCACCTTTTTGCAATATAACTGGTATTTCTTTGTTTTTAATCTCAATAGTTACTTTAGTTCCATCAATATCAGTAATATCTCCAATATATAATCCTTCATGACCAGAACTTCCTCTTCCCATCACTT
Organism: uncultured Methanobrevibacter sp.; assembly: GCA_902783085.1. Classification (GTDB taxonomy): domain Archaea; phylum Methanobacteriota; class Methanobacteria; order Methanobacteriales; family Methanobacteriaceae; genus Methanocatella. The sequence goes on along the minus strand of CACZPT010000187.1, from coordinate 5,381 downwards.
CACCTGGTTTGTCATTCATTATATATCCATTGGTAAATTGCCGGTTGAAAACTAAATGTAGGTCTTTTTGCCAATCTCCAGGGTTTCCATCTATTATATTTCGGTAACTATTAACGATAGTTCCAATATAATCTCCGGATTTCATTCTTCCTTCTAACTTTAGAGATTTAACTCCGGCATCAGATATGGCTTTTAAATTATTATATGTTGCAAGATCATGTGTTGATAGTAGAAATCCATTTCCAATGTTATATCCTCTATATTTTAGCCTGTATTCTCTTCTACATGGCTGTGCACATGCTCCACGATTTCCACTTCGCCCACTATTATACGAAGACATATAACAGTTTCCAGAAACACAATAACATAATGCTCCATGTCCAAAAGCTTCTAAATCAAGGTCAATATTATCTTTTTTAAGTTGGTCGTGAATTTTACTTATTTCTTCAATTGATTTTTCTCTTGGCAGAACAATTCTTTTAATATTATTTTCATAAGCCCATTTTAATGAACTATAATTACTTAATGCCATTTGAGTTGATGCATGAACTTCTAAATCCGGAATTAATTTTTTTAAAAGTTGTATTATTCCAAAATCTTGAACGATTACAGCATCTACTCCAATTTGGTATAATTTAAACAAGTATTGTATAACATCAATTATTTCAAAATTATTAATTAATGTGTTAACCGTAACATGAACTTTGGTATTGTTTAAATGAGCGTAATTCACAGCTTTTTCTATTTCTTCAATTGTAAAATTCTTTGCAAATGCTCTAGCACCATAATTTTGTCCAGCAATATAAACTGCATCGGCACCAGCATTAACAGCAATCACCAGTACATCATATGAACCTGCAGGAGCTAATAATTCTGATAAAACCATTACTTAATACACCTTGATAATTTTTAGCAATTAAAAATATGTTTTTCGTATTATTTAAATAATATTTTATTCAAAACTATTTTTATGTATATAGTTTTTGAAGGAATAGATGGGGCTGGAAAATCAACCCAAATAAGATTATTAAAAGAATGGTTGGAGGCTAATGGATTTAGAGTTGAAACATTAGTTGAACCTACGGATTCGGAAGTTGGTAAATTAATTAGAAAAATATTACAAAGACCAGATGCTACAACAGATAGAATTCAAAAAACTTTAGGTTTGCTTTTTGCAGCCGATAGAATGCTTATTATGGATAAGCTTTCTGATGAAAAAAAAGTTATTATATCCGATAGGTCATTTATTTCAAGTTTAGCATATCAAGAGCCTGCCAGTTGGATTCGTGAGATTAATAAATATGCAAAAGTTCCAGATTTAGTACTTCTTTTAGATTTAGATGTTAAAACCTCTGTCAACAGATCAAATCAGGAAGATGAATTTGAAAATGAAGAGTTTTTAACAAATGTCAAAGTTAACTACTTAGAAATTATTAAAGATTTCAATCACAAAATAATAGATGCAAACGGGGGTATTAATAAGGTTTCATCTGATATTAAAAAGGCAGTAGCACCATATATGGGTATTTGCCCTGATTGCATTAGATAATTTTTTTTATACAATTGGATTACTATTTAGTTTTCTAATTCTTTTAACCTTTCTTCAATAGCATTAGCTAAAAATTCTTTTACTTTTACAAGCTCATCATATTCACCAATTATTTTTGGTCCAAATTCTGTTTGTTCTAATTTAATATCGAATTTTTCAAATGCATGAGCAAGCATTTGTTCGCCAACGCCGTTTGGTAAACCCATTTCAAATTCTTCTTTTTCTTCAACCATTTAATTTTCCCCCATATATTCTCTTACTGGTGCAAAGAATTCAATTAAGAAGTCTTTAATTCCATTTTTCAAATCCATTGGATGTAAGTTACCATCACCAAATTCTTTAATTAATTCTTCATGAGTTAATTCAATGTCTCCACCAAATTTTTCAGGTCTTTTAATAAGCAAGGTATCTTGGTTTGGATAAACAAAGGTTTCTGCTATTTCTATCATAGGGTTACCTTCGAGTTCTCCTTGAGGACAGTAACTTTTGTTGATTTTTTTAGTAATTTCCTTAACACTGTCATCTACTGCAATATAATTGCCTTTACTCGAAGACATTTTTGCATCTCCGTCAAGACCATGTAATAATGGGGTGTGAATACAAACGGGAACATTTTCACCAATTTTTTCTAAATTTTCTCTTGCTAACATCTGGATTTTTCTCTGTTCCATACCACCTAATGCAATATCCACTTCTAAAGCAGCCATATCGACAGTTTGCATAATTGGGTAAATTACACTAGCTACTTTTGGGTTATCGTCATGACGACTTACTTGATCCATACTTCTTCTAGCTCTTTTTAATGTGGTCATTGTAGCTAATTTATAAACTTTATCTGCATATTCACTTTCTAATTGAAAATCTGATCCGCAAATGTATTCTGTTGTTTCATCAAGTCCTAATGCTTGGAAACATTTTTTATTATATTCGGCAGTTTCAGCAATTTCTTCAACACTTCCTTTTCCATTTAAAAATGCATGATAATCTGCTAGAAGGATTTTAATTTTAAATCCTAACTTTTGTAATTGTTTTAATTTTTGAACAGTAACTGCATGACCTAAATGGATTTTACCTGAAGGTTCATAACCGGTATAAGCTATAGGTTCTTCTTTTTCAAGAACTTCTTTTAATTCGTCACGGTCTATAACTTCCAATGTTCCTTTTTCGATTAATTGAATTTTTTCTTCAATGTTCATTTTATCACTTAATTAATTAGGTAAATATAATCTTCAATTTTAATTAGTTTAATTTCATCACCAATATTGTAATCATTAAATTCATCTTTCATTTCTAAATCCACTGCGGAATAATCTGCTGGGTCTAAAATTTGAATAATTCTTGGTGAAATTGAAATAATTGTTGTTGTTTGAATATCGCAAGCTTTTTTAATTAATTTAATATCATTAATATTTTTTAATGGGATGTTTTGTTTTTTATTTGTTTTAATATCATTTCCAACAACAATATTTTTAGCAATATCGTTCACTTGGATTATTTTGCTGTCGTATTCTATAAAATCGCCAATTTCAAATTCTGGAATTCTAATTGAAATCCAAATTCTATAAAGGCCTTTTCCAGTTGATTTATCTTCACTAATAAGTCTTGGCGATTCTTTAATTATCCCGCCAAACTCTTCTTTTAAGTTTTCAGCAATTTTCCTTCCAGTTTTCAATGATCCGATGTAATAATCATATCCTTCTTTTAATTTAGCTATTTGGGGACAATATGCTAATTTATCTACTTTTACTTGTTTGTCTAATGTGCGGGCAACAATTTCATTAGCCATTTCATATTCTTCTTTTTTAATTTCTCTTGAATCAGCTCTAAACTGAACTACTGATTCATAATATCCTGATTGGATTTTACTACATGTTGGACATACAGTTTTTAATATTCTAACAGAAACATCATGTGTTTCATCTAAACTAACACCGTAAACTTCCCCAACAACTTCAACTAAACAATTAGCTATTGTTCCTTTCATTTGGTCAATTTCAAGATTAATATCTTCATTTTCGACTAAATCATTAATTTTAATGTTTCGTTCTAGTGCACGATAAATGATTTCTTCTTCAGGAATAAATGATTCTTGCCATTTTCCTTCTTCTAATCTTGAATTACAGTGGCTGCAAATTTCTACATTAATATTTTCAGGTATTTCAATCATTTGAAATTCTTTTAAAAAACAATCGATGCAAATTTCACCAATCATTTTTTTATCTGTGCTTCCACATTCAATACAAAACATAAAAATCTTTTAAAAATAGTTAAAAAGGTAAAATAAGTTATAATTGTTTTAAAGGTGCGGTCGCACCACAAGCGGCACATTTTAATAAGAATATTCTACCTTCTCTTATAATTCTTGTATCTGGTCTGTTACATTCGTGGCAAATTACATATTTTTCAACATAATCTTCTATTCTTTCATTTATTACGTAATGGGTAAATTTTCCTTGTAATATTGCCCTAGAACCATCTACATTTCCTGCAGTACCTAATTCCCTCATAAGGAATTTTAATAAATGTTGAGGATCTCTATTCAAACCTTCACAAACATCTTTAAAGTTTTTAATGAAAGTCCTATTACCTTGGATATCTGAATAAGCTTTAGGAATTTTAAATCTTTTATGTTCAAATACTTCAGGAGGTAATTGGTCTATTGCTCTATTTAATAAATCTTCATATTTTTCCATATTATCTCTCCATTAAAAATTAGTATAAGTATAATATATTAAATATGATTTTAATCATTTATTAACTTAATTGTTAACAGTTTCATATTCAATTTTATACTCGTCTATAGTATCCTGATGATGGCTCGAAGATTACTCCTTTTTGCACTAATTTCCTAATTATTTCTTTAACTTTTTCTTCACTAATATTGTATTTTTCTTCCATGTTGGAAATCACAGTATTTAATGGAGCATTTCCAGCAAATTCTTCTTCAAGTATTCCAATTTCATTAAGGATAGTTTGCATTTTATTTCTATCGGATTTTGGTGTTCCTCCACTAACAATATCGGCATCAATTTCACCAGTCTCAGGATCTACTCCTACTTCTTTAAGACATGCCATTTGTAAACGAACAGCTTTTTGCGCATCTTCTTTGTCAACTACTTCTTTAAGTTTCATTTTAGCGCATGCTTCAGCTAAACGAATAATTGCTTCTAATTGCCTTGCAGTTATTGGTACTGGGGTATTTTCTTCAGTATTACTGCTGTTCCTTGTATCTACATAGAAATTCTTTAAAACTTCGTTTGCTTCATCGGTTAATATTGGATTAACATTTTTACGGGCATATGCAATGTATTTTTTTAAGAGTTCCGGTTCAATTTCATAATCAACAGTGTTAAATTGATGTGTGTGGAGAATGTGTTGAGCTAAAGCTGAATCTCCTTCTCTGGTTGGTTTATCTTCAATAACAAATATTAAATCAAAACGTGATAAAATAGGGGAAGGTAAATCAATTTGCTCTGCAAGTACTTTAAATCTATCGAATCTTCCAAATTTGGGGTTTGCTGCTGCAAGAACAGAACATCTTGAATTTAATGTGGCCATGATTCCTGCTTTTGCTATACTTACGGTTTGTTGTTCTAATGCTTCGTGAAGTGCTGAACGGTCTTCTGAACGCATTTTGTCCAGTTCGTCAACACAAACATTTCCTTGATCACCCAATACTAATGCACCTGCTTCAAGTGACCATCCACCTAATTCGTCACGAACAGCAGCTGCAGTTAATCCTGCACCGGTCGTACCTTTTCCGCTTGTGTAAATACTTCTTGGAGCTAATTTGGAAACATACTTAAGAATCTGGGACTTACCGATACCAGGA
>CACZPT010000186.1 GCA_902783085.1 uncultured Methanobrevibacter sp. | reverse complement strand
TTTCTTTCTCATTGATTGAATCATTAATTGACATGATATAATATTTATCACTCAAAGTTAATAAACTTAAGGTAATATACTATATTACTAAATAAGGATTAATAAAATTATTCATATTAATTATTCAGGAAAATGAGCATTTTATATTTATTTTTTGAAATTTTACTTAAAACTTTAAATAATATAAACTATATAACAATTGTTATTAAAATGATGGGAGGATAATAAATGTGTGAAATATTTTGTTTTAATTCAAACAAACCAAAACAAGTTAATGAATGTTTAGAATGTTTTTACAACCACAGTGATGAACACCCCGATGGATGGGGACTCGCCAATATGGAACAAAACAATACCATGGTAGAAAAAGAACCTGTAAAAGCATCATGCAGCCAACATTTAAAAGATATATTATCTAATCCAGTTATTGGTAAAATTGTATTCGCCCATATTAGATTAGCAACAGTTGGCGAGATAATTTCACCAAATTGTCATCCTTTCACAGAAGCTGACGATAATAATCGTTCCTGGATGCTAATTCATAATGGAACAATATTCGACTATCCTGAACTTGATAAATATAAAAATAAAGAAAAAGGAGATACAGATTCCGAAAGAATACTTTTATATATCATTGATAAAGTCAACGAATTTGAAAAAGAAAAAAATGGATTATCTACCATAAAAGAACGTTTTTACCTATTAAATGAAATTGTTAAAGATTTATCCAAAAACAATAAACTTAATTTAATGATTTATGATGGGGATTTAACTTATATTCATTCAAATATGAAAGATTCACTTTATTATCTTAAAAATGATGATGGATTTTTAGTTGCTTCAACTCCAATAAGCGAAGATGATAATTGGAAACCCGTTGAATTAAATAAATTATTCGGATTAATTGATGGAAATATCATTTTTGAAAGTAAGGAACATGAAAATGAATTTATTTTAACTGCCGAACATGAAAAAAATATTGAGCTGTTTTTAAAATCTATAAAGAGAGATGAAATCAATGAACAATGAAAAAATAAGGAGTAGGCTGTATGATGAGTTTATAAAGCCCACAAATCAAGATAAAAATTTTATCGGTGTTGAAATTGAAATCCCAATAATTAATCTTGATAAAAAAGCTGTGGATTTTAATGTTGTTCACAATATCACAGACAAATTTCAAAAAGAATTTGATAGTTTTGAATGTGACGGTATTGATTATAACGGCAATATATTCTCCATGAAAAATCCTAAAACTGGTGATATTGTTTGTTATGACTGTTCGTATAATAATATTGAATTTGCAATGGGTCGTGAAAAAGATTTATTTTCAATTAATGAACGATTTTGCCAATATTATTCATTTACAAAAGAATGCTTTGAAGAATATAATCATACTTTAACTGGAATGGGCATTAATCCATATAGAAAATATAATCAAAACATACCAATTCCATCTGAAAGATATTTAATGCTTTATAATCATTTAAAATCTTTTAAAGATTATGACAATATCCCGATGCACTTTCATGAATATCCTGAATACGGAATGTTTTCATCTGCTTCACAAGTTCAGTTAGATGTTGTAAAAGAAAATCTAGTTAAAATGATTAATGTTTTTTCAAAAATAGAACCAATTAAAGGATTGTTATTTTCAAATTCTGTTTTACTTGGTGAAAATAATAATTTAACATGCTTTAGGGATGTTTTATGGGAATATTCTACACATGGTGTCAATCCCCATAATATTGGAATGTATGATGTTGAATTTAATGATATTGATGATTTACAGGCTTATCTTGAATCATTAGATATGTATTGTGTAATGCGTGATGGTGCATATATTAATTTTCCATCAATGAATCTGTTTAAATATTTCAGTAAAGATTCAATCTGTGGTGAAATCTATTGTGGTGGTGAATTTAAAAAAATAGATTTTAAACCAAAAATTGATGATATCCAATATTTAAGACCATTTAAATTTATTAATCTGACATTCAGAGGCACAGTTGAGTTTAGAAGTGTATGTACACAACCTATTAAAGACTCAATGTCTGTTGCAGCATTTCATTTAGGCCTAAAAGATAAGCTTGATGAATTAGATGAATTAATCAGTAATGACTATTCAATATATCATAAAGGTTATCCTGCAAATGAACTTAGAAAATTATTAATAAGAGAAGAATTACCTACATTTTTCAATCAAAAAGAAGTATATGAATTATCTAAAGATATTGTTGATTTAGCAGCTGAAGGTCTAAAAGACAGGGCGATAGGTGAAGAAATATTTCTAAAAGCATTATATGAACGTATTAAAAAACAAACAAATCCAGCTAAAGAAATCATTAATCTAACAAATAACAATACAAGTATTGAAAAGATAATTGAAGAATACAGTAATATTTAATGGGGGGAATTTTAAATGAATTTGATGAATATATCAAAATTAAACAGAGATGAAATATTGGAAGGTTCATTTGGAATTGAATGGGAAAGCCTAAGAGCTCGAGGAGAAGGTGAGCTATCACTGACACCCCATCCTAAAATATTTGGAGATAAATATTCAAATCCTTTAATAACAACAGATTTCTCAGAAAGCCAGATTGAAATAATAACCCCTACATTCAACACTATTGATGAGGCATTTGATACATTTTCACTATTATCAGACTTAGTCAATTCATCACTTCCAGATGATGAATATCTCTGGTTTCAATCAATTCCATGTATTTTACCATACTGGAATGAAATTCCAATAGCACAATACCCCAAAGAAGGTAAATCATCGCAAAAATATCGTGAAAATCTAGCTAAAAAGTATGGTGTTAAAAAACAGATGATTTCAGGTGTGCATTTTAATTTTTCATTTTCTGATAATTTCTTAAAAAAAATATACTCAATTAAAGATAGCAAATTAACCTTTATTGAATTTAAAAACCAGGTTTATTTAAAAATAGCTAGAAATTATTTAAGATACTGCTGGTTAATTATTTATTTAACCGGTTGTTCAATTGGTTCACATAAAACATTTTCTAAAGATTGTATTCATCTTATGGATGCATGTGATGATTATGGAAGTTATTATTCAACAAAAGGTCCTTCTTTTAGAAATGCCTCTTGCGGATATAAAAATTTAAAAAATTTATATCCATCATATGATTCTGTTGAAGAGTTTACAAAAGACATTAATCGATTTATTGAAAATGGAGATTTATCTGAAGCTAAAGAGTTATATACACAAATCAGATTAAAACCAAAAAATCCAAATGATTTGCTTAACTCTCTTAATAAAGATGGAATTGAATATATTGAAATTAGAACATTGGATATTAATCCATTTTACCAATGTGGTCTTGTAAGGCATGATATGAAATTCTTACATTTATTTTTAATTTATTCATTAATAAAAGATGAATCAGATTATCAGGATTGGCAAATTGAAGCTAAATTAAATGAAGAAAACACTGCTGAGAGTGCATATGACGAATCAATGAGACTATTAAGGGATGGTCATGAGGTAACTCTTAAAAGTTGGGCATCAGAAATTATAAATGAAATGTATGGAATGTGTGAAGTATTAGGAATTGATGAAGCTCAGACATTAAATTTAATGCTTAAACGTATTTCAAATCCAAAATTAACATATGGTCAAAGACTTTTAAAATTAATCAAGGAAAACGGCTACATTAACACACATACATTATTATCTAAAAATAATAAACAGACAAGCATTAATAATGTAAAAAATATGGATGTTAATAAAAGTAAAGAACTTAAAAAATATGTTAATATTGCTTTAACAGGTTGTTAATATGGAATTCATACGAAAAAGTAATGTAATTCAATGGATGAATGGAAAATGTGAAAATATTGAAGAAAATACTGTGGAAGATGAATATACTTATTTATTCATTGATTATCTTATTCCACGTAAATTTTCCACATATCCAAAAGATTTAGAGGATTTTGCAATAGGTTATTGTCTTGGAGAAGGTTTGATTAAAAGCTATGAAGACATTGACAAAATAGAAATAAATGGGACAAATATTTTAGTTTCAACAAAGTTAAAACATGAACCCGAAGAAGATTTTGAACAGGAGGGTATTGTTCAAAAAAGAAAAGGGGATTGCAAGCATGCTTGTGTTTGCAGATTACTTGAATATCAAGGAGTTAATTCTGATAATGCTGGTGGGATAAGATCAGAAATTGAAACAATTAAACCCAATAATTCAAATCTAAAAATTAAAGCATCACAAATCATCAAAGATGTGAAACAGTTAACCGATGAAGCTATAATATGGAAAAAAACAGCAGGAGTTCATGTTGCAAAACTTAATTACAAAGATAAAATTATCATTCGTGAAGATGTAAGTCGCCATGTTGCAGTTGATAAGGTAATTGGAGCAGCTTCAAAAGAAGGTTATGACTTTTCAAAATGCTATATTGTATATAGTGGAAGAATACCTGCTGATATGTTAATTAAAGTAATACGTGTTGGAATTCCAATAATTATTTCAAATGCCACTCCGGCATCATCGGGTATTGATGTAGCACGGGCAGGTAATATTACTATAATCGGTTTTGTAAGAAAAGATAGATTTACTGTTTTTACAGCACCTGAACGTGTAGATTTTGAAATATTAAATAGTGGATAATTTATCAACTATTTAAATTTCATCTAAACGAAAGGAACCTAAATCGAGTAAATCGAATGTTAAAATCTTTGGGGCTATTGTAACTTTTCCAACACCAGTTATTATTTTATAGGCTTCAAATGCCTCAAGACATCCTATTAAATTTGGTGTAGGTCCGATTACTGGAGGAACACCTGAAGTGACATTTTTTAAAGCTTCAATTGTATCATTATTTAATTCTTTATTTAATGAATGCAGTTCAAACATTTCTTCATAAGTTTTTTCGCTATTTGGTAAAAATACTGTAACTTGTCCTAATGTTCCATGTATTGCTCCATGAATATATGGGATTTCTTTTTCTTTTGCTTTTCTAGATACAATTACTCTTGTTAAAACATTATCAAGTGCGTCAATTACGATATCAGAATCACTAATAACTTTATCTATATTTGTTTGATCGATATGTTCACTAAATGTGGTAACTTTAACATATGGGTTGATTAATCTGACTTTTTCGCAGGCTACTTGGCTTTTATCAAGACCCAAGTCTGATATTGATGCTAGTGTTTGTCTGTTAAGATTAGATAAATCGAATGCATCTTTATCTACTAAAACAAGTTCTCCAACACCCATTCTTGCAAGCATTTCTATTGTTTCTCCGCCGATTCCGCCACAGCCAATGACTGTGATTTTAGCTTCTTTAAATCGTTGTTGTTGGCTTCTTGTTACTATACTCATTTGACGGGAAGCTATTTCCCAGTATCCATCACCTATATATCTTGTTGGCATATTTTTCACCATTTTGTTAATTAACAATTAATAAACACTTTTTTATTAATAATATCCTATTTTATTATTGATAGAATAATTTTATGCGATATTTTTAATTTTTTAATTAAATAAAGAAAATAATAACAATCGTTATTTTTTTCTATATTATAAAAATTGCATTAATACACTATATAAATCTTTTGTAAAAAAATTTTAAATTAAAGATTAAAATCCTTAAAAAACTTTTCTTTTATTAATGAAAACTCACAATATATATAATATGGAAACAAAAATTCAAAGTTTTATAGGGCTGGCAGATTTTGTCTCATTGATGAATTTAAGCTGTGGATTTTTCTCTATAATATCAGCAGTAAATAACAATTTCACATTATCTGCAACATTTATGATACTGTCACTATTATTTGATTCCATCGACGGTTGGGTTGCAAGAAAAACCGGAAGAATAGATGAACTTGGATTTGGAAAAAATATAGATTCACTTTCAGATACAATATCCTTCGGATTAGCTCCAGCCTTTTTTATATACTCATACACACATTTAAATGCTCCTAATTTAGAAGTGCCTGCAATTTTAGTTGCACTGTTTATCATAATTTGCGGCATATTGAGACTAGCAAGATATAATGTGATTTCTGATAAAGTAAAAACTTTTATTGGATATCCTATTCCAGGAATTGCAATTTTAATAGCTTCTTTTTACTTAAGTGGAATATTTAACATCTATTTAGCATTTATATTAGCAGTAATAGTATCTATTGCAATGATATGTAATGTGAAATATCCTAAATTTAGCAATAAAATAATTCTGGCATTAAACTGCATTTGTATAATCTTTTTAATTTTACAAATTCCATTAAAAATATTTAATGTAAATATTTTTGGATTAATACTATTTTTATCAACTGTTTATTATCTAATAAGCCCGATATTTACCAATTGAGTTCATTTTTTAAGAAAATTAAAATACATACCAATGAAACTGCACCTAAAATTATAAAAGCAATAACTACAATATCATTTGAAAAAAATGCATCAATATTTGGAATATATTCAAATAACATAGATGTTAGGTTATTTAAAAAATGAACTAACATAGGTACAAAAATATTGTCAGTTTTTAAATACAATGCACACATACATAAACCGAATATGAAAGCACAGATAATAGATCCAAAACCATGCATTAGACCAAATATAAATGATGAAAGCAAAATAGCTAATGTAAGTGACATTCTAGTAGATAATCTATTTAAAATCACTCCTCTAAATATTAACTCTTCAGATATAGGCGCAACAATCACAACAGAAAGGAATAATACTATCGCATCCAAAAATACTGATGAAGTATAATCATCAGTCAAAATGAGATTATTTAAAATTGGAAAATAACTCACCAGATAATCGCAGATGTAAATCATTGCTATAGAAAAAACAATGTTAAAAACAAGTACTGAAAATATCGTTTTAAGACTTACATTTTCAAGAATATGGCTCACATCATATTTCAGCTTTTTAAAATAATCTTTTAGCTTGTACAATATATATGCAACAACTGCAATATAGGCTAATTCTTCATTAATCCAAATATCAAAAAATGAAGCTACGATAATAATTGCATAAACCAAAATAAATATTAATAAAACATATCTTATTTTTATTTCTTTAAATTTATCGGAATAACTTAACATTGATTTTAATCTGTAAATTTTATTTAAAATAGTTTATCTTAGATGCTAATATATCCCATTTTTTTTAAAGTTGAGAATGAATTGTAAAAAAAAGTACATTATTAAGCTTAATTTTCCATTAAATGTACAATATTGTACAAAAAAGCTTTATATAGTACATGTTATATAGTAATATTCGTATTTTACTAAAAATAAAAAAAGTTGACAAAAATGAACGAAACTACAAAAATTTTAACTATTCAAGATATATCCTGTTTTGGACAATGTTCAATAACAGTTGCACTTCCAATCGTTTCAGCATTTGGAATAGAAACTGCAATTCTTCCTTCTGCTGTTTTATCCACACATACCGCAGGTTTCACAGATTTCACTGTAAGGGATTTAACAGAAGATCTTCCAGAAATACGTAAACATTGGGAAAAAGAAGGAATATATTTTGACGCCATATATACAGGATTTATAGCATCAATAGAACAACTAGACTATATTAAAGACATTATTGATTCAAGACTAAAACCTGATGGACTCGTATTTGTTGATCCGGCTATGGCTGATCATGGCGAATTTTATAATGGTTTTGACCAGGAATTTGCGGATAAAATGGGTGAACTTTGTAAATTAGGAGATTATATTCTCCCAAATACAACCGAAGCTTGTTATTTATTACATAAGCCATGGAAAGAAGAATTTACAAGAGAAGAAATGTTAGACATAGCCAGTGAACTTTCTAATTTCACAAAAAAACATGTAATCTTGAAAGGGGATACAAATGAAGAAAACAAATTAGGAATGATTGTTTTAGATAAACAAGAATCTTCAACTGAAATTGTATATAATGATAAAATAGATTATGTATCTCATGGAACTGGGGATGTTTTTGCTTCTGCTTTTGTAGGTTCAACAATGCTCGGTAAATCCCCAAGTCAAGCTGCAAAAATTGCTGGTGAATTTACTAAAAGAGCAATTGAAAAAACTATTGGTGATGAAAATCATAAATATGGAGTTAAATTTGAACAAGTAATTCCAGAGTTATATGACTTGTTAAAATCCATATAATCTAATTGTGGAGATGAACTTTCATCTCTTAAATCTTTTTATTTTTTAAATATTATCTAAAATTCTTTTAATTTTTATTTAATTGATTTTTAGTGTTTTATTTTGCTTTTTAAGATGCAAGTAAGTACTTACATTCGAAAAACTTTATATATTGTCTATTCCATATAATTAACTGCACAGTATATGTATTAATTTGAAATTAACTATATGAATTTCAGATTATTTTTATAGTATAACATATTATATTGGATGGTGATAAGATGAATCTCAAAAACCCTTTAATCATATTGATTGCAGTATTATGTGTTTCTGTTGTTTTTGCAGCAGCTGTTGGTGCAGGTGAACATGGCTCTTTAATGAAAGAACATAGTCATAGCTTTAATGTAAGTGGAAATGGACACTGCAGTACTATTACTCTAGATTATACTCACAATGTCAATACCATAACTACTGGATATGCAACAGGTGCTAATCTAAGCGGAAATAATGACGCAATAATATCATAATTAAAAAAAATTTATTTTTATCCTCCATTTATTTAAATATATATAATTTATCATGCTTCCTCCCGTTTTTATAAAATCCTTTGGAGAGATGACCTTTCATCTCCCCAAACCTTTTTATTTTTAAATATTATCCAAAATTCTTTTAATTATAGTAGATACAGCACATTAAATGAGTAATCTGAAATTAATTTAAAATTTATAAATTACTGATAATGTAAAAATTATAGTTCCAGATAAAAAAATCAAACATCCAAGAATTACTTTTAACTCATAATTATCAATTTTTAACTTAGAGATAATTCTCTCTGGACTAAAAACTAATGGTAAAAATGCAAATAAAGGTAAATAATATCTTGAATATACTCCAATATTCATATCTAACCTAGGATATGCGAATGGAGCCCAACTCAAATATTGAATAAATATAATTCCAATATAAATCACTAACAAAATAAAAGCTAAAAATATCTTATAATTCCTTTTAAACTTTATTTTAACAGTATTGTATGTGACAGTAAATAAAGTAAAGAAAACAAAGTATAATGAAGCCAATAATTTAGATGCACAAGTCCATTTTTCATAAGAAAACCTAAATAAATCCCAAATCATATCCTGAGTAAATGCAAATATTGATGAAAACAGAACAAATGTATGATGCGGATGATTTATCATATTAACAAACTGATTTCCAGGATTAACATGATGTTCAATAAAATGATCATTTCTGATTGTATATTTTAACAATTTAGATGCATTATAAGAATAAACTGCACAAACAATAATAATAATTATAGGTATTATTCTTGAAATCAAATAAACTCTTTTTGAAGTAAATCTATCTTTTTTAATCAAAAATATTAACAATACTAATAAAACATAAGGTAATTTCAGCAACGAAACTAATAAAATCAATGCAAAAAATACTCCTAAATCTTTATTTGAAACAATTTCACTTTTATAAATATTAATGAAATAAGCTATTGCAAGCAAAGTCATAGAAATTATAAAACCATCCACATTAAATGATGCTGCCTGATATAAACATAATGGAATACAACTAACCAAAAAAATAGGTAATTTATATTCAGTGGCTTTTTTAATTGCAAAACTACAAATTACACAATAAAACAATAAATTTAAAAACCTACCAATATACATTGAGAATATATCACTTAGATTCAATAACTTCGCCAATAATATACCCAATCCTGAAAGTAAATAAGGATAAAATGGATTTTGAGGAAAACAACCATTAAAAAGCGAATGATTTTCAGCAACATTATCATTAAAAATAGCAGGATCAAGTATACTTGAACCCCTAATAGCTAATAGATGATTAAAATTACTTGAAACATTATAACCTTCATTATTAATATATTCCGGGAATAGTATTCCCTGTGCTGTAAGATCACTTCTTGCATAATGCTCAATCTCATCACAAACAATAAAAGAAGGAGTAGTTAAAATCATTACTAAACCAAAAATTAAAAGTATTATAAAACACGTTCTGTGAAGATTTTTTGTTTTCGAATAATAAATTAATGCAAAAGACCCGCCAATAAAAATAATCAATAAATTTAAAAAATGAAATTTAATATAATAAAAATTACTAAATCTATAAAAAATAGCTAGAAAAAACAATAAGGAAATAAAATATACTAATAAATATTTCTTATTAATTAAAATATCACTAATTTTTATTTTAAACATTGATTTTATTTTATTTTTTTTAATAAATAAAGTTTATCAAAATTTTGAATTAAACAGACTAATATTCAGTTTATGACATCAGTTTAAAAAAGCAATATCAATATTATTGTATTCAATTATATTGAAATGATGAACTTTCATTATCTTAAACCTTTTTTTAAATATTGCCTGAAATTCTTTTAATTTTTATTTTATTGATTTATTGTGTATTATTTTGTTTTTTAAGATGCAAGTAAGTACTTACATTCGAAAAACTTTATATATTATCTCTTTCATATAGTTAGTTGTGCAGTAAAGAATTAGTTTGAAATTATAATGGATTTCAGATTGATTTTAAAGTATAAGATATTATGTTGAATGGTGATAATTTGAATCTTAGAAACGCTTTAATCATATTGTTTGCGCTATTATGTGTTGCTGTAGTTTTTACAGCTGCTGTTGGTGCAGGCGAACACGGCTCTTTAATGAAAGATCATACTCAAAGCTTTAATGTAAGTGAAAACGGACACTGTGGTACTATTACTCCAGATTATACTCACAATGTTAATACCATAACTACTGGGTATGCAACGGGTACTAATCTAAACGGAAATAATGACGCATTAATATCATAATTAAAAAAAATTTATTTTTATCCTCCTTTTATTTTAATATGCATGATTTTTATCATGCCTCCTCCCTTTTTTATATATTGTTCGGAGAGATGAACTTTCATCTCTCAAATCTTTTTTAAACAGAAAATATATTGATGGTGATAAATTGAATCTTAAAAACGTTTTAATTATATTGTTTGCAGTATTTTGTGTTGCTGTAGTTTTTACAGCTGCTGTTGGTGCAGGCGAACACGGCTCTTTAATGAAAGATTATACTCAAAGCTTTAATGTATGTGAAAACGGACATACATGTGCTACCATTACCCATAATGAAAATACAACTGATGGTCATGATAATGGCATGATTATAAGATATTTTATTTGTGAATCTTCTCTTTTTAACTATTAAAATAGCTTTTATGTTTCTTTAGATAATAATTAATATAAATGTAACCTATCATACAGCCGACTTGCATTCCTACAACCAAACCGATATATATTCCAACAACACCCATATTAAATACAAAAGCGAATAATCCTGCAAATATTACTTCCATTATAAATGACCTTAAAACAGTTATTGCCAATGATTTTGTCCCTTTTCCCATAGCTTGGAAAATATTACCTGATAATACACCAAATGGCATTAATATTATAAAGAAACATAATATGCGAAGTGCTTCAACGATTTTTGGACCTAAAATTACACTATCTGCTGAATAGGAAAATATATAAGATAAAGAATCTGCAAAAATGAAGAAAAATGAACATATGATAATTGAAGAAATCAAACCCAATTTAATACCATAATTAAGGGAAGTTTTTAAATTCACTAAATTACGGGCACCATAGGCTGCACCACCAACAGTTAAAGCAGCAATACCAATACCAATACCAATTAACGGTGACATTCCAATAGAAATCAATCTCCAGGTTGCAGTATATGCTGCAACTGCAACAGTTCCGGATAATATTGTAATCCAATAATTAATTAAAATGGAAACAAATGAAATAATAAACTGCTCTAAACTGGCCGGAATGCCAACAACAAGAATATCTTTATATATTCCTAAATTAGTTTTATACTCGCTCATTTTAACTTTTAAAAAACTATCCTGTTTGATGAACATCCAATAAACCATTGGAAGAGCTGCGAGTGTGCCTGCCAAAACTGTAGCTAAAGCAGCACCACCAACACCCAGATTTAAATTGTAGATAAAAATAGGGTCTAAAAGCATATTGATAAAAGCGGTAAGCATTAATGGATAAGAAGCACGTTTTATTTCACCTTGTGATCTGAATAGCTGCCATCATTGCAGGTATAAATACAGAAAATATTCCTCCAATAACAATTGAACCATATGTCATTGTCTCGGATATGACTTCTCCAGCACCCATTATCAATAACAAAGGTTTTAAAATAATTAAAATAATAATCGTTGATATGATAGTAACAATAATACTGAGCATTATTGAATGAATTGCACTGTTTCCTGCATTTTTATAATCTTCAGCACCTATATAGCGTGCAATCAGGGAATTTGCACCTGCACCCAAACCATTTGCAAAACCAACAAGGGCTAGAAATAATGGAGTTACAAAACCAACGGCTGCAAGTGGATGCGGACCTAATCCTGAAACCCAAATTCCATCAATAATATTGTTGAGCATCATAAAGATGTAACTTATAATAATGGGCAGTGCCAGTTTGTTAATTGCTTTTTTTGGATAGTTTACAATTAAATTAATATCTTCTGTTTTTTCCGTATTTGAATTCATTATTTAATATTTATTGTTAATATAATTATTTAATAGTATTTCTAATAGGCAATTGTCCGGAATTTAAATAATATTTTATACTAAATATGATATATCAATATTTTTTTGCATTAATATTCATTTTATCTATTCAGCTGGATATGAATTCATCTAATCAGATTATTGTCTCGGATAAATGTTAATTATTTTTTTCGACACCATATCGAGTTTTTGTATTATAGTATATTACCTTAAGTTTATTAACTTTGAGTGATAAATATTATATCATGTCAATTAATGATTCAATCAATGAGAAAGAAA
>CACZPT010000185.1 GCA_902783085.1 uncultured Methanobrevibacter sp. | reverse complement strand
TTTAAAAAAAGAACTGTAAAACTTATAAAATTAATAAAAGAATTAAATTAGACAAGTATGGAGTTATGTGTTTTCCTCTTAAAAAAAATCAGTTAATTTTCACTAGTAAATGAATGAAAAAATAGCTCTGAGGAAATTAAAAAAATACTACAAAAATCACCAAAAAGTAATACTTCGATAGGTTTTTATACTATAAAAAAAAATATAATATATGCTAATGCAAATAAAATAAAAGTTCACTAAATTACCCTTTAGGTTGATTCACTCTACTAATCACTTCATTTAATTAAAACCTAAAGGTGTGAACTTATTTTATTTAAAAACTCATTTTAACGAATTTTAATTTTTACTTAAAAATACTGTTTTTTTATCAAAAAAGTATTACTGAAAAGTGATGTTATTTCATAAATTATAAATTAAAAAAGCAATATTAAAATTAAGTTGATTACTACAACATTATACGAAAATTAGTAATTTTAAAAATTAAGTTTTTGAAATAACAAACAAACAACCCATTTATTATAATCAAAATTCACTTATCAAAATTTAAAATGAAAAAATCCACCCATTATATTAATTTTTGATACGAATAAATTAATAGTTATTCGTATAAAATTAAAATAATTATTCGAAAAATAAATAATTATATACGAACATTGAAAAAAAGGTTAAAGTCATCAGTATTATCTACATGAAATCTTTTCAGAAATGATATTTATAATATTTTTAGCAATTTCATCTTTAGTATTAAATGGAAGTGATACCACATCCCTGTCAACAAGCAAAACTTCATTATTATCCGATCCAAAATTACAACCATCTTTTGAAATATCATTTACCACAACTAAATCAGTATCCGCATCATTAATTTGTTTTTTAGCGCAAGATACCATCTCTTCATGAGAAACATTGAATTCAGCTTTAAATCCTACTAAAAAAATATTCGGATTGAATTTTTTAATTTGTCTAATAATTTTAGTAGTTGGTTTTAAATTAATAGAAAGAGATGAATTAGAATCAATTTTTTTATTTTTACTTCCTACAACTTCAAAATCTGAAACTGCAGCTGTTGAAATAAATATATCAAAATCAGAAACTATATCACAAATAACATTATTCATTTCACTACTTGTTTCAACATGAACAATATCAAAAATTGAAGGAATTTCAACACTGACATGAGCTACAACTAAAGTAACATCAGCTCCCAGTATATAAGCTTGTTTTGCAAGAGCCAAACCCATTTTTCCAGAAGATTTATTAGTAATACCCCTAACTGAATCAATGGGCTCAAAAGTCCCACCCAAACTAATTAAAACTCTTTTGTTTAGAATAATAATCACTTCTTATTCAAATTAATACATCTTAAAGATTCTAAAACAATATCATCCTTATTTGGAAATTTAGCTTTTCCTTCTGCCCTTTTTGGATTAATAAAAGTTGCAGAACCTTCATCTTTAATTTTTTCAATATTCTCTCCAATAGCTTTAAACATTGAATCATGCATAGATGGGACAAATAAAATCGGAGTATTATGACCATATGCAGTAATTAATAAGGTTGAAATAGGATTATCAGCTATTTTATGTGCAAATTTGCTTATTGTATTAGCAGTTGCCGGAGCAACAAGAATTAAATCCTCCTTAGAGTACTTAACATGTTCAATATCACCAGTCAACTTTGTTACAACTTCTCTGCCCGTTGCAAATTCCATGGAATTCGGATGGATTATATCACATGCAGCTTCACTCATAAAACATTTAACATCAATTCCTTGCCTTTTAAATTCTCTTGCTAATTTAATTGATTCACTAGCAGCAACACTACCAGTAACACATAATACAATCATTAAATATACCTCAAAAAAAATAAAAAAAATAATTAGTTAATTATAATATGACTAATTATATAATCTGCAGCATCCAAATTCCCATCAAATCTATCTATAGGTGCACTATACAATATAACATAAGCATTATTGCCTCTTTCAACCCATATTGCTTTGTGTTCTCTAATGACACCACCAGTTGAGTTGGAAGTATAAATATACTGTAGAGCTGTTTCACCATTAAAATCAACTTCGCCTGATGAGACCATATTATAAGCAGGATCTGCTTGAAGATTATTATAAGATTTATTTACAAAGTTTGCAAAATCTCCTGTAAATTCTCTGCGTTCAACATTAATATTAACTTGACCAACTTCCAAACCATCAATTTGATTCTGTTTTGAAATAGCTATAACAGAATCATTTGAAGTAGCTTGTGAATATACCCAATTAGATGGATAATTAATAGTTACCCCACATTTAGATATAGTTTGCATAGTAACAGTTTCATTGCTAGAATTATTGTTGAATTGAACATTATTAACTATAATAAAACCAAAAACCAATATTGCAATAACTATTATTGCAATTCCTATCTTTGTAATTTTCATAACTTCACCAAATTAATCAACCAGCAGGTTGCTCACTAGATGAGCCGGATTCTGGACTTTCTCCGCCACCACCAGTACTAGGAGCGGGAGTAGGTTCCGAAGGAGTATAACTGGAAGAACCTTGAGAACTAGATCCGGACGTGTCTTGAACAGTTTCTACATAACCACCTGCAACATCCGTAGTGGATGTATTAGTAACAGTATTATTTACTTGAATATCTGCAACATCAGGGAATGCAGTATCTGTAACAATAGCTACAGCATTTGCATCTGAAAGGGATTCAAAATCAAAATTGAATACACCTACAGCCGCACCAAAAGTGAAACCAACAGCTAAAACTAAAATAGCTACTAGTTTAAATGTGCCTGAATCCATAGGAGTGCGTTCTTTTAATTTTTTATCTCCTTTTTTTGGATTAATAATATATTTTTGAACTAAATCCTGTTCTTCTTTTTTATCATACTTGGCAGGTTTTTTAGGTTGTTTAGAATCATTACTAGGCTTACCTTGCATAGATCTTATCCTACTAGTTGCTTCTCTAGCATCTAATGCATTAAGTTTATCTTCATATTTAGATCTAAAATATAGGTATTTTTCTTTAGAAATTTTCCCATGATTATAATCAGATTCCAAACTTGCCATGATGGATAGAAGTTTTTCTTTATCATTAGACATGTAACCTACCTCCATGAATTTATATAACTATAAATTTATGTAAACAATAATTTATACTTTACTTTAAAAAATATTTAAAATTCTGGATAAGAACCCAAAACTTTTAGAAAATAACTATTATCAGCAATTTCATCAATGATATTTTTTATCAATTCTTCATCTTTATGACCATAAAAATCAACAAAAAACAGATATTTACCTAAACCCGCCTTAGATGGCCTAGATTCAATTTTAGTAAGGTTGATATTATTCTTTTCAAAAATACCCAATATATTATATAAAGAACCTGGCCTATCCTCATATATTGAAAAAATAATGGAAGTTTTATCATTACCAGTGGGACGAGCATCCTCATTAGATACAATAATAAAACGGGTTTCATTATTATTAATATCCTGAATATTAGATTCTAAAATTTCTAAGTCATATAATTCAACAGTTTTTGAATTAGCTATAGCAGCTTTGGATGAATCACCAATAATACTTTTAGCCGCACGTGCAGTACTAACAGAATAATGTGGTTGAATATTATGTTTATTTATAAATTCCCGACACTGAGCAATAGCCTGTTCATGAGAATAAACATCTTCAATATCTTCTATTTTTGAACCTTTATTAACAACAAGATTTTGATTAATTGGAATAACAATTTCCCCAAATATTTTTAAATCAAATTTATGTGCTAAAGAATCAAGTGTAATACCAACAGGACCTTCAATAGAATTTTCTATAGGGACAACTCCCAAATCACATTCACCTAAAGCAACACTTTCCAAAACTGCGGGAATTGTACAAAATGGTACCAAATTATCCCCCAACATTTCTGCTGCTTCATGAGTAAAAGTCCCTTTAGGACCTAAAAAAGAAATTAAATTCATAAAAAATCATCAAAAAAAGTTTTAAAGTATAGCTATATAATAGCTACACTATTCTTCTAATTTTTGAACTAGTTTCAAAATATCTGTCTGGGTTATAATTCCAACAACTTTACCCTCATCAATAACCGGCAAACCATTATAACCAGTATCAATCATAACTTCAGCTACCTCAGAAATAGGCATGTCAAGGGTAGCATAAGTAGGATTTGATGACATGATATCTTCAACCAGTACTTCTTTAATCTGAGCTTTTTGATACTTCTCAGGAACACATTTCCTAAAGTCTATAAATGCCCTCATTAAATCTTTAGAAGTAATTATACCAATAAGACGTTCATCATCAATTACTGGTAATCTTCCAACATTTTCGTCAATAATAACTCTTCTTGCATGTACAAGTCTTTCATATGGAGAAATAGATATTACTTCTTTAGACATTAAATCTTTTACAAAGATTTTCTCATATTCACCATCAACAGCAAGAGTTACAAAATCTGCTTTGGAGACAATACCAACCATTTCACCATCATTCAATATAGGTACTGATCCAATTCCATTTTCAAGCATGATTGATGCTACTTCATCTAAAAGCATTGTTTGAGGGACTGAGATAATATCTTTAACCATTACAGAAGAAACATGAAGTCTTGATGCAGGCATACTTTCATATTTTGAAGAACCTAGCTTGTTAGCAATGTCCCTTTCTGAGACAATACCCACAAGTTCTTTATTATTAAGAACAGGCAAACGAGAAACCTTATTTTTCCTAAGTAATTTTAATGCATCTGCAAGACTTTGATCTTTATCAATAGTAATTAATGCTGTAGACATTAAATTTTTAATTTGCATGCCATATCCCCCATTTTATAAGTTTTTAACAGCTCTTAAAATATCTCTTTCTGTTATAATTCCAATTACAACATCATCTTTAATTACCGGTACACCACCAATATTACTTACTTTGAATAATTCACACAATTCAGAAATTTTATCAGTAGGTTCAACAACAACAGCATCTTTAACCATAATATCAGATAATTTGGTTTCTAATACTTCACTAGCTGCGTTTGAGTTTAAATTATCGAATAAATCTTTTGTATTTAAGAAACGAATAATATCAGTTGATGTTGCAATACCTAATAATTTTTTAGCTGCTTTAGAAATATCTGCTTCACCACCAACAATAGGAATTCTTCTTAAACCATTTCTAACCATGATTTTACATGCACTTTCAATTGGAGTTCCAGGAGTAGTTGTGAAAACTTTTGTACTCATATAATCTTGTGCAGTTTTATCATCTAATGAATCTGCAAGTGATAATGCAATATCCCTTTCAGTTACAATAGCAATGAGTTTTTCATCAGCATCCAAAATTGGAATTGCACCTATTTGATTTGTAAGCATTACATCAATAACATCATTAATAGAAGATTTTTTAGATAAACATATGACATCACGAGACATGATTTCACGTACTGGCTCATTGATAGCTGCTAAAAAGTTATCTTCATATTTTTTCTCAATAATGTTAAATTTATTTCCTCCACCAAAGAAATCTAATATATCCATTACTGTAACAATACCTAAAACTTTTCCAGATCCTGGATCAGTGATTGGTAATCTTCTAAATTCATGTTCCATCATTACTTTAGCAGTATCTTTAATACTTTTAGTTGGAGGGATAGATATTACGTCTTTTGTTGCTATTGTCATGATTTCTCCAACTTTATCATGAACTTTACTTTCATGCTCGATTGAGCCTCTATTCATAGATTTTCTTAAGCTAATGGATGTTTTTTCTTTCATATATACACCTCTTAATATAATTACACGCCACTAAAATAAAACCATTATTCAATGTTCAAAATTTTATGAATCTGAGGAATGGTGGAAACTTCAAAATATTTACCAGCAAGTTCTGAATAAGCAAATAATCTAGAACTAAGATTGTGCCAATCATTTAGTGGACTTGATGGTTGTATAATAACTTGAAGATTATTCTCATTTTCAATATTTTTTGATAATTTTTTAATTACCTCTTCAAATGATTCTATTTTTAAACTGGGTACTATAACTACTTTACAATATACATTTATACATTTTTTTATTAATAAATTTAGTGATTTAATTTCATTTAAAAAAATATTTTCTTTAAAATTCCCATCAAAGTGTTCAGGTAGCTTAATATCAAGTGAAACAATATCTAATTTATCAATTAAATTAATATTGTGGGGAAGAGTCCCATTTGTCTCAAGCATTATATTCAAATCAGTGAGCTTAGAAACTTCATTTATAAACTCCGGATATAATGTAGGTTCACCACCAGTAAAAGAGATAGTATTACAATCAGGAGTTAAAATTTTATTAATTTCTGAGATTACTTCTTCTGGTGTCATTAATTTACCAGAATCCTGTGAAATACTATTTTTTGTATCACAATAATTACAGTTTAAATTACAACCTGCAAATCGAACAAAAATTTGTCTTTTACCTATTAATAAACCTTCACCTTGAAGAGATGAAAATATTTCAATTATTGGAGCTTTCATAATTATTCCACAAAATTCTTTGAAAATTGAGCTCCTTGACCAATTCCTTCATTAACACAAACAGAAATATAATCCAAATTATCATAACTTTCAGATAATTTTTTAGCTAAAGTTTCTGCAAAGAATTTAGCTAATTCTTCAGCTGATGAATAAGGAAGTGGTAAAAATACACAGTCAACAGAAGGTATAGAATAACCTTTACCTCCAATTTTAAAGTAAACAGATTTTTGATTTTTTAAATCAAATATTGAATCTTTTTTAATATCAAAATCTTTAATATCAATTAAATCATTATAAACTGGAAGTAAAAATCTGTGATCAAGTTCATCACAAATGGCTTTAGTATATTTTTTAACATCATTAAAATCAACAACAAAGTCAAAATCTCCAGTTCTCTCACCTTCAATCTCAACATCCACAAAATATGAATGACCATGGATAAACCCGCAGGATTTATGTCCAGGGATTATATGAGCAGATGAGAATCTTAAATTTGATTGAATACCATTAATTAAAATTTTCATAATAACACCTTAGTTTTACTAATATCTTTCTCAATAGTTTCTAATTCGTCGATAAAACGATTAACAACTTCAAAGATTAAATCTTTTAAATTATTTTCATTGAAGACATCTCCAATATCATATAAACCAATAGTTTCAACATCATTTGGAGTTCCTTTATCTTCTAAATTAAGAGCAAAATGAATCTTAGAAGAGTTAAGTGAGATACTAGCTATTGAAATACTTAATTTTCTTTCATCAACAAAAATATCATCACCTTCACGAGTTGTAATAACACCTTTTTCAAATAATATCTCCCTAAATATCATTACAAGCAATCTTTGGCGGAGATAAGCTATTCTCATATTAGTTGGTTGTTGATCAAAAAACTCACAAATAAAATTAACCATCGCATTTGATTTAATTTCAAGACCAACATCAGCAAAATCCTTCAAATTATTTGGAGTAATATTTACAGGACCTATCCAAGTAACGATTGAAGAACCATAAATTCCAAATTCATTAAATGCCCATGATGGATTAATTTGACTACCATCATATTCAAAAATATCTTCAACATGTCTATGAGTAATATTCATGAATTAACATTAGTTATAATTTAATATAAAAATTTCTATGAAAATAAAAATTAAATAGTTAATTAAATTTTGTATATGCTTCCCTTTAAAATACTTGAATTACACTACAAAGGTTATATAATACATCTTTTTTGAAGTAATGAAATTTCCCCATAGTTTATCCTTTGAATAAAACCGAAATTAGTACTATTGATAGCAGAGGATTTACAAACGACTACTCTGACAAAAATTACTCAAAATACATAACCATGATGTGAAAAAAACTTCACCAAATATCATATTGCAATTGATGTAGATTCAAGAATAATATATCACCCCCCCAATTAGTAAAAGAACCAAACACGATGCAAATTTGCAATAGTATCAATAAGAAGTTTAAAAAAAATACCATCTACAATTTATAATAGCAGATAAACTATATTATTCAAATTTAATAAGGACATGTATAAATTAAGAAATAACAGCATTAAACCAAATACTACCCCTATCCAACATCAAATTGAGAAATACAGAAAATTAAGCATCAGAAAATTCGAAAAAATATATTCTGAAGAAACAATGAAGAAAGAATATTTAGTATAATAAAAAGAAAACACAAAATAATAAACAAAAATAAAATTACAGAATTATAAACCAAATAAAATGTATTAAAAATATTAATTGACCATGATTAATCAATCAACAAAATTTAGAAAGAGAATTTAAACAAGATGAAATTATCAAAAACTTTATATAACACTACTTGATAAACACATTATGTGACTTGACTTTAATTTTATTAAAGTATAATTGAATAAGTCAAGTCTTAAAAAAAAGAGGTTTACACAAAATGTTTAAATTTGATAAAGAACAAGTAGTTTTTGACTTCGCTGGAGTTAAAATGGGTGGACAACCAGGTGAATATCCGACCGTTTTAGCAGGAACAATATTTTACGGAGGACACAACATTCTTAATGATGAATTAACAGGGGACTTCGATAAGGATAGGGCTGAAAAGCTAGTCAACGATATGGCATCAATTTCTGATGTAACAGGTAATCCCTACATCGTGCAGATTTTCGGACAGACTGTTGAAGCACTACCGAAATATATTGAATATATCGGAGAAATATGTGATGCCCCATTCCTCATAGATTCAACATCAGGTGATGCAAGAGTTGCAGGTGCACAATATGTCGACGAAGTCGGATTAACCGAAAGAGCAATTTATAATTCCATCAATATGTCAGCAGACAAAGCTGAATTAGAAGCAGTTGCCGAAACTGACATTTCAGCTTCAATCATTTTAGGATTTAACCCTATGAATGCTACAGTTGAAGGAAAAATAAACATGTGGGAAAACGGAGATGACGGAGCATATGAAAAAGGTTTACTTGAAGTAGCCGAAGAGTGTGGGATTGACAGATTCATGATGGATACGGCAGTAACCCCCTTAGGTCAAGGTGCAGGTATTGCAGCTAGAACCTCGTTTGCTGAAAAGGCAAAATGGGGATATCCAGTAGGATCCGGAATCCACAATGTTCCTTCAGCATGGGATTGGTTAAGAGAATACAAAAAAGAAGGAAATAAAAATGCATTCACTGTCTGTGATATCGGTGCAAATATCGTACAAGTGATGTGTGCCGGTGATTTCGTTCTTTTTGGACCAATTGAAAATGCTGACATTGCATTTCCTGCTGTAGCTCAAACAGACATGTTTATTTCTGAAGCTGCAAAACCGTTAGGCACCGACCCTGTTGATTATCATCCAATGAATAAACTATTATGAAAACATCTATCAATGTTTATTTCATTTTGCAACCTCAATGAGAGTTGTTCCAAATATCGTTGGTGATATTTGACAAATCTAAACAATCAATCCAAGAATACTAAGCACTGGATAAAACATCCAGTGCTTCAATTGATACATAACATTTTGATTTTTGTCTTATTGATACTATTATGAATTGTATATTGCATTTTTAATCCAAACTTTTGCTGTTTACTTTAAGATTATTCTCATGTAGACATCGACAATGATATGGTTTTTAATCTAGTTTTTTCTGCATTTTCACCATAGTTATTATAAACACTGGAATGCCTTAGAAATACCCATTTTACATAATTAAATATTAATTTGACGAATTTAAGTAGAACATTTTTGTTTTAACCAAATTTTAATAGTTTTCATCTTGATTTTTACCATTAAGTTCAGATTCAATATCCAAAAATTTAAATGTCTTGAATAATATGGCTTATAGTTTATTTTGCCATATATATTGATAATTATTCTCCAAATAACTATTAATAACCCAACATTTCTATTTTTAAATAATTTCAGATGTTATTTCAAGTTTTAGAAAAGTAAGAATGATTAAAATACTTAGATTTAAAATAAGAGCATTTATAAAAAAAATTTTTTGCGAAAGTAAAAATTCGACTGTAAAATAAAATGATAAAATATTTATTAAATTAAAAATAAAGAATTGGAAGGAATTATTTAAATAAAATAAGTAAATAAACTTAATATTAAGTTAAATTTTGATATGATTTGTAAAAGTTAATTAAAAAAAATTTAATGAGAGGTTAATTTTATGCAAGTAAGAACAAGAGATTTTATCTACACTAGTGATGGATTATACTTTGCATCTACAAACTACATTCATCCAAGTGATAGATACATATCATTTTTAAGATATGTGCCTGATGAAAATGGTGATCGTGAAAAAGACGGAATTCGGTATAGAAAAGTTGGGTCTGTGGAAGCTTACGACTATTTAAGGAAAAATCATCCAGATTATTTATATTTCTGTGACGTGACTAATGTAGAAATGATGGGTGTTCCACTTAATAAAGTTAAAAGAATTATTAAACCTGAAAACAGATTATTAGGTCTTAAAAAAACTTTTGAATCTGGAGGAGAAGTTAAAAATCCGGAAATAATATCAAAATTGATGGATGTTTGTGATTTTTTCCATTATATTGGTGGTATTCCTTATGAAAATATGGGAATTTCAGGGTCAATTTTGCCGGGTCTTCAAAAAGATGATGTTTCTGATTTGGATTATGTTATTTATGGTCTGGATAATCACAGAAAAGCAATAGCTACATTTAAGCAATACAGAAATAAAGAAGTTTATATTGAAGATAAAGATAAACACATTACTTTAAATGGCATTACTGATGATTATTGGAATTTTGTTTATAATAAAAGAATGAGTGATTCAAGTTTAACGATTGAAGAATTTAGATGGTATGAAAATAGAAAAGCCAATCGGGGTACAATAAATGGGACTTTGTTTGATATACTGGCCACTAAAAACTATGACGAAATTGAAGGTGAGTGGGGGGATACAAGATATGAACCTCAAGGCATTGCAAAAGTTGAATGTGATATTGAAAGTGCGTTAGGAGCCTTTGATAATCCATCATTATACACAATTAAGAATTTAGAAGTTATTAGTGGAGTTGACAAACCTATAAGTGAAATTGTTTCGTTTACACACACTTACGCTGGAGAAGTTATTGATGGGGAACATGTAATTGCTAAAGGAAAAGTTGAAAAAGTAATTAGTGAAAATAAAGATGAATATTACAGGCTTGTTGTTGGAACTACTCGTGAGGCAATTGACGAATATGTTAAACTTAAAATACCTCCAGCATAAAAATTGATTTGAAACACTTAAATTAACATAACATCACCATATTTATATATTTTTAAAATATTAAAGCTTTAAAAACCTCTAATTACTTATATTAGTTAAAACTAACTTATATTACACAAATTAAGAGGTTAAATAATGATAAATATATCTTCAATTAATACACATATGTTCTGTCCAATGAAATTATACTTACAAACACATGTAGATACGACGGAAAATATTGATGTACAACTACATCTTGAAATTAAAAAGCTGAAAATTGATATTCAGGACTTAATTCAAAAGAATATGAGAAAACTGAAAAATGACATGACAATAATGGAAATTGAAAATGTTCTATCACAGAATATAAGTAGCTATCTTGAAGGATCATTTAATTCTATACAAAGTATGCACTTAGGCTTAACAAACCAACAAATTCTAGAAATCAATGATGAAACTTACTTTAATCTAAAATTATTTGCACTTAAAGCAAAACAAGCTATGGAACTTTTAGAAAAAAATGGATTTTCAATATCAGATATGTTTTTTCCAAATTGCATGTATTCATATCTTTTAAAAGATAGTCAATTAGAATTGATGGGACTTTGTGATAAAATAGAAATAGTTGATGGAAAATATTATCCAATACTTATTAAAAATTCAAATCCTCCACTAAAAGGTGTTTGGGACCAAGATGCTATAAATTTAGTTGCAAATGCTATTTTAATAGAAGAAGAATTTGATAATGAAGTTTTTGTAGGTTTTGTAGACTATTCAAAAATCGGTGACAGAAGGCCTGTTGTTATGGACGTTAATTTGAGAAAAGCATTATTTGAAATACTTGAAGAAGTTAAAGACATAGTTTATAATAAAAAAGTACCAACAGTTAAAGTAAATGATAGAAAATGTAGAAATTGCGAATATAAAAAAATATGTTTAAAAGAATAAGGAAACAAACCTTATTCTTTAAAGATTAATTTAAAATTAATCATAGAATTTATAAATGTAATGCAAAAAAGATTAAAATCTGATATTATCTCCTAAACGAGAAATATCAAATACTGCTGTATCTGCAATAGACATTACAGCTAAAACTCCAGCTTGAATAGGATCTGTGATGATTAAATCTGCATATTTCGTTACACTACCCGGCATATTCAAACAAATAACAACCAAATTATTATTCTCTTTTTTAACTTTTTTAACTGCACTTGTGATTTCTCCACCCATAAGAGAACCGGCAAGCACTAAAGAACTTACTCTAGGAAGTCTAGAAATAGCTTCAACAGCTTCTGCTAAACTTTTTTCGCCAACTAACGGAATTGTATCAATACTTATACGTTCACCACGTATATTATGCCTATCGGCTTCAGTAATTGCACCCATCGCAACTTGAGATACTTGAGCTCCACCACCAACAATAATAATACGTTTTCCATAGATATCTGATTGAGAACCATGTAATTCAATAGATTGGACTTCAGGAATAGTATTTAAATCTTTTATTAAATTATCTATATCTAAAACATGCTCCAATTCCAAATTAACAGTCCCCATATTATTTTGTTCCACATAAAGATGAGTGTAACTAATATTAGCACCGTAACTTGTAGTTACATCAGTAATATCATCAAGTACTCCCTTTTTTTCAATAGTTTTGATTGTTATGCTATAATCAGTCATTCTTCTGGCCTAATTTTATCTAATTCACCATGTGCTTTTTTCCACATTTTTAAATAATTGTCATCTTTTTTAACAGGAATTACATCAAGACCTAAATCCCTATGTTGAGCAATCCATTCTTCATCAAAAACTGGAATTTCTATTTTAATTGGTTCAGAGGTCTTATTTACAACAATGAGATTTCTGTATGGAAAATCCCATTCAACAATATATCCTCCAAGACTCACCATATGATACGGTCTCATAACAAATTTCAAAATAATCACCTCATAATAATCCAAGTACAATAGCTAATATTCCAAGTAATGTTGCTCCAAGTATTGATGGCAATAATTGTCTATTTGTAAATACTGGAGTAAATGCTGAAAAAATACCCATCATTAATACAAATATTAATGTTACTACAATATTAATTAATATTGATGGAGACAATATATTCGGCGGTATTCCAATAAACAATACTGAAAATAATGCACCTAAAGTGAACATTAAAAATCCTCTTGTTATAAAGATAATAGAACGATATTTAGCTGCATATTCCATATATGGTCCTTCAATAACATCACATTTCGCTTTAATAATTGAAAATGGATATTCATTTAATACAATCATATATCCAATGAAAAATACAATAGCTGCAATTCCACCAGAAATGGTAAACAAGAATGGTCCGTGAACATGCTGATATTGGACAATGTCTTGTAAGAAAATACTTCTAGCTGCAGTAACTGGAGCAAATAATGCTAAATATAATGGAAATGAACCATAAGTAATCATTCTTAAAGATCTTCTAGCACTTATATCTTCAATAAATGAACGAGTAGTGTTTAAATGAGCTGCACCTTTAACAACATCCGGAAATGGCATTTTAACAGACATTACAGATTTAGACAATGCCCCCATTAAAACATAACAAATTTCTTCTACTTTTAAAAATCCGACAATTGCTACTAAACTAGAAAGTGCAGGAATAGCAAATGAATAAGGAGTTAATGCTATTAATACACATAATACCACAATAAAACATACAATTGGTAATGCTTTATATAATCCAGGAACAGGTGAAGAAACTTCAACATTTTCCTTAAATAAAAATTTGATTGGAGCCATAATACCTGGAGAAGTTACAGGAGGCCCGATTCTTTGTTGGATTCTTGCATGAACATATTTACGTTCAATACCCGGCAATAATGTAGAGATTATAAAACAAACTAACACAGTCAATATAACTGCAATAACCGAATATAATATAGTACTTTTAAACATGATTTATCTCCTTATTATTTCAATAGCTCTGTCCGTACATGTAAAACACGGATCACACTGTACAATTGATAATTGTGCATCTGTTATATGATCACCAATACATGCATATTGCATTGCCCCAATATTCGCCATTGAAGGTGTTCTAATAATACAATGCCTTACTCTTCCACTTTCTAATGCATAAGAGTGATATAATGTTCCCCTTGGAACTTCAATATAACTTTCAATAATATCTGTATCAAACATTTCCCAGTCACGATTGACTAAACTGCCTTCAGGTAAATTAGCAATAGCTTGTCTGATTATTTTAATTGACTCAAAAGATTCAAGAACTCTCATCAATAAGTTTGATTTTACATCACCATCAGCCTGTGTAATTATATTATAATCAAAATCATCATACTCAAACATTGTAGTTCTTAAATCCCTTGCAACACCAGTAGCTCTTAAAGTAGGTCCTGTAACAGCTAATTTAATAGCTTGTTTTTGAGGTATAACGCCAACACCAGTGACTCTTGATATTAATATTGAATCTGCTAAAAATCTTTGTGCAAAACCATTAAGACCTTCTTCAATTTTATCCATATCCGTTTTAAGTCTTTCTAATTTAGCTTCATCCAAATCACATCTTGGTCTTACACCGCCGAGAACAGAACAACCATATTGAACTCTATTACCTCCAATCATAGCTAATAGTTCCATTACAATTTCTCTTAAGTAAAATACTCTCATTGAAAAGGTTTCATGTGCTACAGTTTCACAACCATGAGCTAAATAAAGAAAATGTGAATGTAATCTTTCAAGTTCGCCCATAATAACCCTAATATAACGTGCTCTTTCAGGTATTTCAATGTCCAATCCTATTTCAGCAGTTCTGCAGGAATTCCAAACATGTGAATTTGAACAAATACCACATATTTTTTCAGTTAAAGAATTGGCTTTTTCAACAGGCAAACCTTCCATAATTCGTTCAATACCTCTATGATTAACACCAATTGTTATTTCAGCTTCTTGAACTATTTCATCTTCAACAAAAAGTCTTACCCTGTAAGGTTCCAATGCAGCTGGGTGAACTGTACCCAGTGGAATTTCAGTTTCAATAATATTGCTTCTTGGTACTTTTTCATCCATTTAATCACCTAATCCGCATTTAATAAAGTTGGTAATAATGAAACAACCCCTGCTAAAACATCTTGAGGTCTTACCGCACACCCTGGAACTTTCGCAGCTACAGGAATAACATTTTCAACCGGCCCTTCAATTTCTTCAGATGGAATATCACCATGAATATTTTTATAAACTCCACCCATTAATGCACAACTTCCAGCCGCCACAACTAATTTTGGCTCAGGAATAGCTTCATAAATTGCTTCTAGAGGTTTTCTATTTAAATGTGTAACCGGTCCGGTTACAACTAAAACATCAGCTTCACGAGGATTCCAAGTTAAGAAAACCTTATACTGTTCAGCATCAAATCTTGGGGATAATACAGCATTTACAATTTCAATATCACAACCATTACATCCACCAGTATAAACTAGCATAATGTGAATCGCTCTTGCTCTTGAAAATGATTTGATACCCATTATTCACCATCCCCTCTATTTTTTAACACAGTTTGATCTGAAAGATATGTGGAAATAACTTTAAGCTTATCTTCTGATATTTTAAACGGCTGATTAATAAGTTCATTAACATTAACTTCTTGATCACCAACACAACTTGGATGAATTGTTCCTTTTTGCCCATAAAGTGAAAATATTGGGCAGAAATCATGACAATAATAACAAACGATACATTTTTCAAGATTAATTTCAGGTACTTGATTTTTAACCCAATCTTCCGTTATTTTAACAGGTGCAGTTAAATTTTTCATCTCAATAGCATTAGTCGGACAAACATTAGCACAACCTGCACATCCAATACATGCAGATTCATCTACTCTATCATCAACTTCAACTGAAAGAGTAGAAATCTGACGTCTTAATTCCATATCTGTTACTCTATCAGCAGCGAAAAAGATTCTTTTAAAGTTGGTAAAAGCTCCTTCTAAAACGACACGTAGCATACTCCTCATCTAAATACCCTCTGTTGAATCTTTAAAAGTTCTCTCGAAGATAAATGCATTTGCAGGACAGCTATTCTTACAAGCCCCACAATGTGTACATTTCTCTTCATCAACTATATAATTACCATTAAATTCATCAATTGCCTCATATGGACATACTTTGTGACATAAACCACAATGCATACATAATTTTTGATCTATTAAAGTGAATCCATCCTTAATTTCGGCTTTATACATTGTATTTTTAGGAATTGCCCCGACAGGACAATGAGTTCCACAATTCTCACAAAAGATACATTTTTCTAAATCAACAGATATTGTACCCCGATATAATGTAATTGCATCTTTTGGACATACTTCAGCACATATTCCACATGAAATACAATCATCACCAATACTTCCATCCCATGTAGCAACTTTGTATACTCTTGCATTAACATCACAAACTCTAACACAATTTCCACAACTTACACAGAATCCTGCCAAGGTATTAAATTCATCATCATTAAATTCATCATAAACAAACATTTCCCCATCAATGTGTAATGAAGAAACTGGACATTTAGCAATAGTTACATCATGATTATTATCAATATCTTTAGTTGGATCATATCTTAATTTATTATCAATACTTTGTAAAGATTCATTTTCACATAAATCCGCACATAAACCACAATTAAGACAAGATACGATTGAACCAGCAGGTTTTTGATTTAATTTATTAACTGTTAGTTCAAAGTCTTCTAGAGAAATTGCATTATGAGGGCAGGCTTTCATACAATTTAAACAGAGTGTACATGTGGATTTATTAATAATTTGATTTTTATTAATTGAATCATTTGGACAAACATCTGCACAAATTCTACATCCACTACAGATTCCTTCATCCCTATCTAAAGTGACTTTAATCGCACTTGTAGGACAATACTGTGAACATCTT
This sequence comes from uncultured Methanobrevibacter sp., assembly GCA_902783085.1. GTDB lineage: Archaea > Methanobacteriota > Methanobacteria > Methanobacteriales > Methanobacteriaceae > Methanocatella. The sequence continues at coordinate 5,166 of CACZPT010000185.1, read as the reverse complement.
CCACATAAAATACATTTATCTAAATCTGTTGTGAAAAATCCTCTTGAAACCTCATTAATTTTATTTGATTTGCGAGGAATATTATCATAATCCGGAAGCAATATTTTCATTGATTCAATGAAATTAATTTGTCTTTCTTTTGTTAGTTCACTTCCATCAATTCTTGAAGGACATACTTCACTACAAACTCCACAACGTGAACAGATTCCGTAAACAATTCCGTCATCAATATGGATATTGTTTGTAGGGCAGTTGTACATACATATTCCACAACCATTGCATTTAGCTCTGTCTATAACATATCCTCCATAGCTATTTATAAAAATTGCACCATTTGGACAGTTTTGATAACAAATTCCACAAGTAAGACAACTAAAAGCTTTACCATTAATTAAGCGAATTGCTTTTGTAGGACAGTGTTTAATACATTCTCCTTTTCCATCACATGTATTAGTCGATAAAAACATAACAACACCTCCTTAATTACTCCTTGCAAATATAAATTTAGACAACATAATGCCAACAAAAGCAGATACCAATGCACTAGATAGTGGCAAACGAGTGTAAAATGGAAATTCACCTAGTGAAGCCATCAGTATAGCTACTATTGTAATAATTACATAAGAAGATCTGGTAAACTTTGTATCTTTAATATAATTCGTTTTAATCTGTGTACCCAATATTAAGCCAAAGATTAAACCAAATATAATAGGTCCATAAGATATCATTTAATCCACATCCTCCTCAGTTAATTTTTTAAAACCCGCAAATGCAATGATAATTGCAGACAATCCTACAAATACTTTCAATCCAACAAAAATATTTAAATATGGGATAATACCTGCATTAGAAACATCCGGATAATGGAAAATAGTTTGAATAAATGCCGGAACAACATTATTTAAATCTGTACCAACATTATATAAGAAAAATCCTCCTGCAAAAAGACCAACTAAACCTAAAACAATATAACCTAAAGCACCAACAGATTCTAATACTTCAATATATGTGTGAGAAAATTCTAAAGGAGAATTACCAATGCCATAAACAAGGATAGATAAAATAACACCTGATGCAATCATTGCACCACCTTGGAAACCTCCTCCAGGAGTAATATGACCACCTAAAATAGTCATAACACCCATACACATTAAAATTATTGAAATAGGTAGTGCTATTAATTTAAGAATTTGACTCATGGTTTACCTCCTAATCTTCCTCTACCAAATACAAGTAAAACAACCAAACCTGCAGTTAATAATATAATTGATTCACCTAAAGTATCATAACCCCTAAAATCAAAAATAACCGCAGTTACCATATTCGGCGCTATTTGAGTTCCAATATTGTTATAAATATAACTTACTCCAGGATTTATAACATGACTTAAGTGAAATACCGCATCAGCCAATGTAACTGAAAATATACCTGTTATTACGGCAGCAAATAAATTTCTAATAGTATCAGACAAAATTACCACCCCAATACATAAATGCAACAATAATACCTAAAGTCACAATCGCATAAAATAACATTTTTTCAAGCGAATCTTCCTGTTCTATCTTAAATTTAGGAATAAGAGGTATATTTGTAATTAAAACAACAGCAAGTATTAATAAAACTAAACCTGTAAGTAAAATACTTAAATGCCTAAGTAATAATGCTGACATTAACAATGAAACAATTAAAAATATTTCAGAAGTAATACTTCCTGAAACATCAGCATTTGTAACTGGACCTGGAGAGAACAATTTTTTAAAGGTCTTTACAACATTAAAAATTTGATCATAGAGTTTCAATGTATCATACCTCCAACATACTGTGAAATTCCATTAGTAACAACATCAGGGAATAAACCAAATGCAATAACAATAATCAACAATACAGCCATTGCAAATATCATTGCTCTTGGGACATCTTTTGTTACAACATCTAAGTCGTGTGGCTTAGGCCTTAAAAACATAGAGTAGAATGTTTTTACAAATACTACAAAAGTAGCAATACTGACCATAATAGCTAAAATGGACAATTCTGGGTATCCACAACTTAGAGAAGCTTGAACAAGCATTAATTTAGACTGGAAACCACTTAATGGAGGTACACCAGCCATAGCCAAACCCCCAATTAAAAGCATGATACTAACCTTAGGATGATATGCTAAAAGTCCACCCAATTTACGGGTGTCAACTTCATTAGTTGCATTTACAATAGCCCCAAAGCCTATGAATAATAATGCAGTAATAACAATTTCATTTAAAGCTTGGAAAAGACCAGCAGTTATAGAAAACTGAGTTCCAAGACCAATACCCAAACCAATGAAGCCCAGTTCACCAACAGCTAAAAATCCAATCATACGTCTAAAGTCCGTTTGAGTTAAAGCAAGTGAAACACCAAGTATCATTGCAAGAACTGAAAACAGCACAATTAGAACTTCAAATATTGGCAATACTGAATATACTCTAAACAGGATTAAAACAATTGAAATCATGGAAATAACAGTGAATGATTGGAGTAAAGCTGCACCATGAGGTTCTGCTTTACTGTAAATTCCAGATTTTATTGTGTGGAATGGTGGTAAACCAGAAGCATATAACCAACCAAAGAATATTAAACCAAGTGAAATTAAAAATACTGGAGATTTAAAGTTTACAATACCACTACGGATAGCTAAAACAATATCAGTAATATTTACACTACCTGTTAATGCAAGTAAAAATCCAATTCCTAAAAGCATTATTGGACTTCCAATAGATCCCAGAATCATATATTTTAAAGCCATTTCATAACTATAATCAATAGATGAAGCAGCTACAATTCCCACTTGGGCAAGCGCAAGTATTTCAAAGAATACAAACATATTGAATATATCATCAGTTAAGATTAATGCAGTTACGGCCGCAGTACCCATAAATACTAAAAATAAATATGGACCTGAGACTTTTTTATATTTAGTTAAGTAAATAAAAATAACTAAAAAGGTTAAAAGACCAATAATTGCAATAAATATCTGCTGCATGAAGTTAAATGAATATGTAATGGCCGGATGATAAGTCATATTTGTTATAGGTTCCAATACAGGTTGATAACCTCCAAAATAATGTAAACCATAGTTTGAAACTAAAGGAATAATTGGTAAACAAAATGCGACAACAAATGCCAATACTTTAATAACCTTATCAAATTTAGAAAATGCACTTAAAAGTAAAGCAGCTATCATAGGAACAATAACCATTAAAGGAATTAATTCATTCATCATATTCCTCCTGTTTTGATGTGTCTGCCAACATTACTTTAGTACTTAAAGTTCCATACCTTCTATAAAGAACCATTACCAGAGCAAGCATTACAGCCAATGTACTAGCCCCAATTACAATACTAGTAAGTACTAATCCATATGGGAGTGGATATGATGCATTTGCTGTAAACCAACTTACATCCATATTAGGAGCCAAAATTGGAACAATACCACCGGATTTATAACCAATTCCAACAATGAAAAGATTTGCGCCTTCTTCAATAAAGCTAATACCAATAATTTTTTTAATAATATTATCTACAAAGATAGCCGCATAAAGACCAATGACAACTAAAGCTACAGATGTAAATAATACAGCCAATTGAGACATTAGTCATCACTCCTCTGAGTTTTTTTAACAGTCAATGCAATAAATACTGGAACAATAGCTGCACCAACAATAGCTTGAGTTAAAGCTACATCGGGAGCAAGTAAAATTTGGAACAAAACAGCTAGTGCTCCGCCAGAAAATCCTGTCAATATTGCTGCATTTAATAAATCTTTTTGAATAAGAGCAAGAATAGCACTTACAACAATAATAATCATCAATATTATTTCTAACATCTTACTCCTCCTCAATAATATCTAAAGTTGAAATTGAAAAACGATCATCCGTTTTAAGTTTTTCTGAAAAATCATTATTTTCCAAATCCTGAATTTTAGATTTATGATGAATAAACGGATTTGAATCATCAACTTCATCGCTAACAACGTTTAAACTACTATTATTCTCAAAATCTTCACTTTTATAAAATCCATTAGCTATCGCATGTGCTGTGAATGGTGCTATAATGAAGTATATTCCAGCAAGTAAAAACTGACCAAGACCAATCATTGCAAGAATACATGCAACATCAAAAATACCAATAATATGAATTCTGGCATAAACCACATTTTTCATATTTTCAGAAAGACTTACTAGACCAACAGCAGCCACAATTGCTAAAAATGCTGCAATTAGTAGGAAGATTGATTGGATATACTCAACAATTATCATTTATCTCCCCCCATAACAACAACAAAAGCAACTGTACCTACAAATCCAAAGAATATTAAAGCTAATGATATATCCTTATAAAATGTGAGATTGTACAAATCTCCAAAAGCAAGTAAAGCTACAGCAAAAGCTACAACTACAACAGAACTCCCAAGCAATCCCATTGAAGTAGTTCTATAAGCACTTGCTCTTAGAGCCGCAACCATTATTATAATGAATGCAATAATCAAAATATATTTTGAAATAATCAATATGTCCATTACTATCCCACTCGATTAAATAAATAAAAGAAGTGTAATTAAAATCTACTCTAACATCTTCTTTATATATGGTTCAAAAGGAATTATATCCTCTTTTTTTCTTGGAGAAATAGCAGCCACTTTAATAATTTTATTTTCAGAATCTAAATCAACAGATAAAGTTCCTGGAGTTAAAGAAATACTATTTGCCAAAATGGTTTGTGAAACAGGTCTCTCCAAAACTGTTTCAACATCAATAACTACAGGATCAATATTTCTTCTCATAACCCTATTAAACACAACATCAACAGTTGATTTAATAATTTGATAAATTAAGTCTAAGAAATAAATAATTCCATAACCAATTCTTGTCAAAAACATTAAATAAGCTCCATTTCATTTTAATTAAAAGTCAAAACAATGACCATATAAACATACATTAATATTTATCATGATTATTTATTATAAATGTATGCTTTTGATAAAATCAATATGAAAAAAATAAAAAAATAACATAAACTTAGAATATGGGGAATAAACCACCCAAAAATAGAGTGTTGGCAGAAATTATTTAATTTTGAACATTTTTCATTTCTCCTTTTTTAAAAAATTTTCTCACATCAATGATATGAACC
>CACZPT010000184.1 GCA_902783085.1 uncultured Methanobrevibacter sp. | reverse complement strand
TTAATTTAGCTAATGGTTCACGTGCTGCTTCAGTTCCTTTTCCAGTCATAGCAGTCATAGCTACTTTCATTAAGGTTTCAGAGTCAATTTCATCTATTGCAATTTCATCTAAAATTTCTTGTGCTTTTTCAGCTGCTTTTCTGTAACCTATTGCAATGATAGTTGGATGAATATCTGAATCTAATAAACTTTCGGATTTTTTTAATAATTCACCTGCGATAATTACTGCAGTAGTAGTTCCATCTCCAACTTCATCTTCTTGAGTTTTAGCTACTTCTACGAGCATTTTTGCTGCAGGATGTTCAATGTCCATTTCTTTTAAAATTGTTACTCCATCATTAGTTACAACAATGTCTCCGAGACCATCTACTAACATTTTGTCCATACCTTTTGGACCTAAAGTAGTTCTTACTGTTTCAGCTAATACTTTACCAGCTAAAATATTGTTTCTTTGTGCATCTCTACCGACGGATCTGTTTGTTCCTTCAGGTAAAATAAAAATTGGTTGTCCACCTTGTGCCATTTAATCACCTTTAAAATTTTTAATTTAATAATAATAGAAGAGTTATAAATATCAACATGAGAAAATTAGTATATTGTTGATTAACCTTCCTAAATAGTAATGAGTTTAAGGTTATATAAATACTTTACTATTTAGTAAATTTTGGTAAGAAAAAGATTTATACAAAACATGATAAAAAATAATTTAAATTAATCCCATTATAATTAATAATTAACAACTAAACAAGGAACAAATATAATGAATATCAAATCTGTTTTTTCTAAAATAAAAAGGAAAAATGATGAAATAACTCCAGTAATCCCCGAAAAAGAACCTATGATGTTTGATGCCGTTAATATAGATACAAATAACACATGTAATCAAAGATGTCGCTTTTGTTTCACATCCTTTGATGAAAAAAAAATAAATATGGATATTGAAACATTTAAAGGAATATTAAAAATACTACCCTATGTTAAAGATTATGCAGGTGGAGGCTATGGATTTTATTTATCCTGCATCTACGAACCAACAATAAATCCAAATCTATTAAAATATCTATCATTATTACCCCCAATTGCTAAAAATAAATGTTTCATCACAACCAACCTTGCAATACCAATGAATAAAGAATTTATTAAAAAAATATTATTATCAAATATTCATCTAATAAATATCTCAATAGAAAGTTTAAAAGAAAATAAATTTGAATATATCACACAAAATAAAAAATTTAAAACCTATAAAAACAATTTAGAAACATTAGAAAATGTAATCAAAGAAACCCCAGATATACCCAAATTTAGATTTATAACAATTTTACTAAAAGAAAACAGAGAAGAAATTATAGATTTGATTAAATACACAAATGAACATTTTCCCATCGAATCACATGAAGTTCGAACCCCCTACATAAATTATTACAAAAATATGGAATGGAATAAAAATCAATACATGCAAAAATCAGAAACAGAACAAATAATTACTGAATTAAAATCACTTGATTATCATCTAGATATTAATATAGATTCAATTGAAGATTTAGAAATTTTATATGAAACAAATAACAAAAACAATGATGAAAAAATAAAAGACATTTATACCCAAGCATCAGAAAAAATTAGTGTTGTTGAAGATTATGAATATTTATTTTTGAGAATAAATCCTGATGGAACATGTATAGATAAAAAAACAAATCTCCCAGAAAAAATACCTATTAATGAATCTGAAAAATATTTTAAACAAAAACTTTTTGAATTATATGAATATAAAGCAAAAGTAACATACTGCCCCACATACAAAAATAATAAAGAAATTATAGCTGAATCTTTTATAATGATGGACAAACTAGTTCAAAATGAAGCTATAATAGAATTAAGTGGATGGTGTTGTCCTGATAGAGATATAGATATAAATAAATTAATTATTAGATTAACTGGATTTGACGGAGATGTTCATCATTACCACACTTCAACAAGAAAAAGACTTGATGCAGATGCATTCAAAGGAAAAAAAGACGGATGGTGTGGAGGATACACAACATACATCGAAAAATCCAAATTAAAAGATAATGAATACTTCCTAGATTTCCTTTATGAAGATTATTCCGGAAATACAATTAGTTATAGGTGGAATCATTCAATAAAAATAAATTAATAGATAAATCAATGATTTATCTATGTTGTTTTTTCTCTAATTTGAAAGGTGGTGTCCTTTCGTAAGTATCATAAGTTTCTTGTTCCTCTTGAAGCTCATTGAAAAATGCATTAATCTCTTCCAATCTTTTAATTTTATCATTTTTACGAAGTAATTCATTTTGAAGATTAATAAAGTCTTCACGAGGAACAGTTTGTTCTCTTATAAATTTAAGCTCATTATCTTTAGCAGTAATCTCATTTTGAAGTTGGTTTTGTAAATTAATATAATCAGATTTAGGAATAGTTTGTTCTTTTAAATTGTTAATTTCATTATCCCTAACAGAAATCTCATTTTCCAAATAATTTTGAAGAGCTACATATTCTTCACGAGGAATATAATTTTCTTTTAAACGATTAATTTCATTATCAATAGACTTAATTTCATTTTCAAACTCAATTTTGAGATTATCATAATCATCTTTAGGGACAGATTGTTGCTTTAAAGTTAATAATTTATTTTGAATAGATTC
>CACZPT010000183.1 GCA_902783085.1 uncultured Methanobrevibacter sp. | reverse complement strand
ATCATTTAAATGATAGTGGAATTGTGCAGCTAATTCAATCTTCATTATCAGGTAATGAAATTACTTTACAAAAACTTGAGAATTTAGGTTTTAGAGCAGAAATTGCAAAAAAAGAGCACTATTTTTTCGAAGATATAGTATTGATTAATGGATATTTATAATGGGAGATTTAGAATTCCCCATCATAAACAAGTTCAGCAGGCCCTTGCATAAAAGCGCCTAATTCATCGTCTTTTTCATAAACAGTGAAATTTAAGTCTCCACCAGGCAAATGAAGCAATATATTTTCACCAAAAAGACCTAATTTATAACCTGAAATAGCTGTTGAAGTTGCACCAGTCCCACAAGCAAGAGTTACACCAGCACCACGTTCCCAAGTAATCATTTTACCTTCATTTTCGCTTATATCCTCAACAAAATGCACATTTATTTTTTCAGGAAATACTTCATGAGCTTCAATAGCAGGACCATATTTATCAATATCAATAGATTCTACATCATCAACAAATATAATTGCATGAGGATTACCAACACTAATAGCTGTTACATTAAATGTTGTATCCAAAACATCTAATTTAGCATCAATAAATTCTTCCTCGTCACTAATCATTGGAATTTTAGGAGTTTTAAAAGTAGAAGTGCCCATATCTACTTTAAATAATTCTGGTTCATCACCATTTAGTGTGATTTCAATGGTTTTAATTCCGGCTTTTGTCTCAACAGTCATTTTTTCTTGTTTTAAAATGCCTTTTCTATATACAAAATCTCCAAAACATCTAATACCATTACCACACATTTCGGCTTCGCTTCCATCTGGATTAAACATTCTATATCCAATATCAGCTACATCTGATGGTTCTACAAATAAAACACCATCCCCACCAACACCAAAATTTCTATGACATAAAAATCTACAGGCTTCAGGTTTGTCTGCCTCAGGAATTACTTCTCCTTCAAATTCATTAATAATTGGAAAATCATTACCTATCCCATGCATTTTAGAAAATTTTAATCCTTTTAAGTTAAGCATAATACACACCTATTTTAAATGATCAGGGATAATCTGATTTGCAAATAAATCTTCAAATGATTGTCTTTGACGAACTAATTCACATTTACCGCCAGTTACAAGAACTTCTGAAGTTAATGGCCTTGAATTATAATTAGAAGACATTGTAAATCCATATGCTCCAGCATTTAAAATACCTAAAATGTCTCCCTCTTCCACATCAGGCATTGGCCTGTCACGTGCAAATAAATCTCCGGATTCACAAACATTACCTGCAATATCAACTTCTTGAGTATTAGGTGCATCCATTTTACTTGCATCAACAATATGATGGTATGAATCATACATTGCTGGTCTTAAGAGAGTATGGAATCCTGCATCAACACCTATAAATTTCCTATAACTTTGTTTAACACTGTTTACAGTAACTAAAAGTACACTAGCATCACCAACCAAATATCTTCCAGGTTCAAGATACATTGTAGGAGTACCCATATCATATTGTTCTAATTTTTCTTTAAATAAACCAACATTGACTTCTGCAAATTTCTCCAAATCCACAATGTTTTCTTCAGGAGTATACGGAATTCCAACACCCCCACCAAAATCAACAAATTCAAAGTCAATACCTGCTTCTTGATGGACTTTTCCTGCAATATCCATTGTTGACTCAATAGCTAATTTAAATGGTTCCGGGTCTAAGATACCGGAACCAATGTGAGAATGCATACCGATTGGATTAAAACCTAATTCCTTAGCCAATTCATAAACTTCAACAGCTTCAGAATCCATAATTCCAAATTTACTCATTACTCCACCAGTAATACAGTGATCATGGTGTCCTGCACCAACCATAGGATTCACTCTAAATGAAATATTTAATCCTTCAGGATCAACAATTTTAGCTAATCTTTTTAATGCTGAAACTGAATCAATATTTAATACCGCACCTTCACTGTGAACAAACTCTAATTCTTCATCGGTAATATTATTTCCAGTGAATAAAATTCTATTTCCTTCAAAACCCAATTTTTTTGCAGTGTAAACTTCACCAGGTGAAACGGCATCAATACAACAACCTTCACTTTCTAAAATTTTCATCACAGCAAGATTAGTGTTAGCTTTACATGCATAAAATACTTTAAAATCAGAATAATATTTTGTAAAAGCACTATAAAATCTATTATAATTATCTCTTATCCTATTTTCATCAATAACATAAGTTGGTGTGCCAAATTCTTTTGCAATATCTACTGCATCAGCACCACCAATATCCAAATGGTTTTTATCGTTGATTTTAATATTTAATTCCATGATATAAACTCCTAAAAAGTTTTATTATAAAATTATTTATATAAAGAAAACTATTTAAAAGTACTGAAGGAAATACTTTTGGCTTTGTCATTTTGTTAGTTGGGATTTTATGTTTTTCATCCAGCCATTTTTTCTGTTGCATATCTGATTAAATACTCCTTTTTCT
>CACZPT010000182.1 GCA_902783085.1 uncultured Methanobrevibacter sp. | reverse complement strand
CATCTGCCAGGATCAAACAGAATTGAACACATAACAGAACAACATAAAATTAATATGAAGTACGCTAAAAAAACATAGACGAGTAATACACTAAAAAATTGATAATCATCAATAATTTCACCACATCTACAAAACCAACATCATACTTGAAAGAACTCAAGTACTCATACTTGTATAGCTACATGCGGAATGCAACCATCATAGTTATTATTGTCAATACAATTTAACTTAGGTCATCGCCATATAACACATAGCACATCTATTAGACAAGGATATATTATTAACAAAGTTAATTAAAAATTATTGCAATTTTTTTTAAATATCATTTTTTATAAATAATCATTGGAAATATCTAATATAAAAATTTATTATACTTTTAAATTAGAATTAAAAAAAATTAATCTTTGAATTGTTAAATTTTTAAAAAATTCTAAAATAATATATTTTGAAAAATTAAAAGATAAAAAAAATGATTAAAATAAAATTAAATAAAAATTAGTTAAAAATAGCTGAAAAAGCTTAAAAAAATAATAGGTAGTATATAAAGTTAACTATCTATTTATATATTAAATTTTTTTTCGTATAACAGAAATGATTCTTGTTAAACTTCTGTGCATTTTTATTCCATACTGTTCAACAAGTTCAAAACCCACTTCATTTAACATAGGATTTAAATCTACATAATGTGGACTTGCCATACACAAATAAGCATCATCTTTCATATTATCAGATATTGCATAGAAAAATTCTTTAAAAATATCATCACCTTCAATATCCCCGGTTGATGTTGATATTCCATAAGGTGGATCTGTAACAACACCTGCAACTTTTTCATACATTTTAAGTTCACGAACATCCAGATTAAATGTTCTATAATCCTCTATGCCACAATATTCTAGATTAATAGCTGTTCCATTTTTCATTTTCCAGTTTATATCAGAACCTGCCACTTTACATCCGATTAAACCTGCTTCAATAAGTATTCCTCCAGTACCACAAAAGGGATCCAATAATAAATCCCCTTCAGTTACTCTGGATAAATTAACCATACATCTTGCTAATTTAGGACTCATAGAGCCAGGATAGAAAAACGGTCTTTTATGGGGTTTAATTTCTTCAAAATGTTTTTTATTTAGATGATATTTTTCAATAGCCACATATATTGTATCTTTAAAAGCCACTAAACGTATTAATGATTCTGGTTTTGTTAGATTGACTTTAATATTTTCACTATTTTTTAAAATCAGAGCCCCTACTTTTCTTTCAACACTTACGGTGTCAATATCTGAATTAAATCTTTTAACTCTAACAGAAAAGTTATCACAGATAAAGTCATTCCATTTAATCTCGGTGATATCATTATCTAATTTTTCAATAGATGATTTTTTTATTATTTCATGAACTTCATGGGTGTATCCTAATCTTTTTGTAAGAGTTTTATAATAATCATCAATATTTTCACTTGAAATTTCTTTTAGGATAACTAAACCTTCAGTTATTACATTTATTTTAGTATTCATCCCTTCACATTCGATAACGGCTTTTAGTTCAGCTTGTGGTAGTTCAGGGTGTTCTTGAGATTGTATACACAGCAATTCCATTATAAATTCACCTGAAATATAAAAAGTTTATTTTTTAAATTTGTCAAAATGTCGTTTTATTAAATTTTCGCCGGATCCATCCGTATATTCATTTCTTAATCTGGCATCTTGACTATCTGCATCATTATAATAAAGTTCTGGTTCATTATCATCATGATAATTATTGTCTTCATATGAATAATCATGCCTTACTTCATTATAATATCTTTCATCATCAGGATATGATTTGTGACTTTTATTTCCAGACATAGTTCCGCCAACATTATATTCTGAATCCTGATTAGGATAAGGTTCATATTCATAATAGCTTCTTTCATTTTCATTATCTAAATCCTGTGGATAATACTCATAATTATGGCTTTTTTGATAATTACTTTCATGAGTTATTGGAGTTATAGTATCATCATTATATTCTCCACGATTTTGATAACTATCCTCCATATTATTCGAAAATCTATTATAATATCCTGGATTTGATATATTAGAAAATATTATTTCCTCAATTTTTGAAGGATCAGATATATAATCTAGAGATATCTGATTATTATCATAAGCACTATAAACTGAAACTGAACCCACATTAAAAATTCTAGCAATAAAACTTTGAGATGTATTAACATCCTGAATAGCTGAATAATGCATATAATTTTTATTAGTAAACAATATTCCTGACTTTACAGTAATTTTTAAATCAGATAAAATATACTCCTTAGAATACCATCCCACAATTTGAAATATAATATATATAACAATAATAAGTACGATTAAAAAAATTCCAATTGCAGTATATTTTGTTAATGAAACTTTAATATAAGAAATTAAATATACTTGCATCGAACCAATATAGTGTATAATTAATCCTGAAACTGATAAAACAACAATTAACAATATCAAAGCAAAAATAGCTTTTTTACAACCTAAAATCATATTAGGTCTAGCTTGATAAATAACTCTTTCATTGGTTGTATTACCCTTTTTATTAAACATGATTATAATATTAGAATTTAATTTTAAATAAAGTTTTAGAAAAAGTGTATGAAAATAAGCCTCAGCTCGCCCATCATTCATCACATATCAGAGCTCATAGGGTTCATCATAGGCTTATTTAAAGACTAATATTTAACCAAACATGATTCCTGCTTCTTTTTTAAACTCTTCATCATGTTCAGAGTCAACAACTTTATCAACAGCATCCATAAAGTCTGCAACAGTAACTTTGTCACGTTTTTCACGAATTGCAAACATACCTGCTTCAGTACAAACTGCTTTTAAATCAGCACCAGAAAGACCATCAGTTAAATCACATAAAAGGTTAATGTCTGCCTCTTCGTCAAGTGCCATTCTTTTAGTATGAATTTTAAGAATTTCCCTTCTTCCTTCATCATTTGGAAGTGGAACTTCAATAAACCTGTCAAAACGACCAGGCCTTAAAAGTGCAGGATCTAGAATATCCGGCCTGTTTGTAGCACCTATAATTCCAATATCTCCCCTTGATTCAAATCCATCTAATTCAGCTAATAATTGCATTAAAGTTCTTTGAACTTCCCTATCTCCACTGGTTGAACTTTTAAGTCTTTTAGCTGCAACAGCATCAAGTTCATCAATGAAAATAATAGCCGGAGCTTTTTCTTTAGCTAATTCAAATACTTCACGAACAAGCCTTGCACCTTCACCAATGTATTTTTTAACAAATTCAGAAGCAACAATTTTAATAAATGTTGCATTAGTTTCATTAGCGACTGCTTTTGCAAGCAATGTTTTACCAGTTCCTGGAGGCCCATATAATAAAATACCTTTAGGAGGATCAATACCTATCTTTTCAAATAATTCTGGCTCTTTTAAAGGTAATTCAACAGTTTCTTTAACTTCAATAATTTGCTCTTCAAGCCCACCAATATTTTCATAGGTTACATCAGGTTTTGTTTCGATTTCCATACCTGAAACATTAGCATCTTTTTCGGATGGTAAAACTTCCACAATTCCAAAAGTCTGTTGGTTTAGTGCAACTCTAGAACCGGGAACCAATAATTTTTCATCTAAAAATTTTGAATAGTTAACAAGAAAACTAGGACCAGTACTGCTTTTTACAGTCATTCTATTTTCATCTAAAACCTCTGTAATAGTTGCTAAAACTAAAGGTGGGGATCTAAATCTTTCTACTTCAGAACGTAAGGATTTAGTTTCACGCTCTAATCTAATTTTTTCATTTTCAATTAGAACTTTATCTTTTTCTAATTTCCTAACTTTCCACATTAAATTACTTTTAGCTTTGGATTTTTCTTCACGTAAAAAATTAACCTCATCACGTAGAGATTCAACTTTTTCTATTAATTGTTCTTTAGAAGAATTTTCCAAATCATCAAATTCATCCATGTAAATCATCTCCATGTAAACATTTACATCTAAGTTACTTTTAATAACATTTGTGATATTAAATATTTAAAGTTATTTATTTCATATCAATGAAACAAAAATTTCCTTAAAATATATAATGTTAATAAGATAAACCATTAATTAATAAAATATCGAAACTGATAATATGGAATGCGAAATTTGTGGTAAACAAGTAAATGAAACAAATCCCATAAGGGCAAAGATTGAAGGATCAGTTATGGTTGTATGTGAAGAGTGTTCAAAACTTGGAAAAATCCAAAAAACACCTCCAAAACCTAAATTTCAACAAAATAAAAAAAGTAAAAAAAATACAAAACCTAAAAATAATTATAGGCGAAATGATGAACCAACTGAAGAATTAATTGAAAACTTTAATTCAGCTATTAGAAAAGCCAGAGAATCTAGAAACTGGACTAGAGAAGATTTAGGAAAAAAAATAAATGAAAGGGTATCTGTAATAAATAGAATAGAATCCGGCAAAATGACACCGGATATAAAATTAACAAAGAAATTTGAAGATGCTTTAGATATAAAATTATTGGAAAATGTTAGTGAAGTTGATTTAAATCAATATATAAACAACTCTTCAGGTGAAAGAACTCTTGGAAACATAATGAAAATAAAACGAAAATAGCTATTTTAATCCATATAGCTATTTAACTTATCATTTTTAATATATCTTTTTTTGCCTTTAATAGAATAATCAATTTTACCAGCATTATAAATTTTGGATGGTTTAAAACCTTTAAGGTCTTGAGCTATAGTTAATTTTTCTTCTAATTCACGATAACTTTTATAATCCTCACTAACAACTACAACATGTGCCGGAGGATGAATTTTTTTAATTTTTAAAATACTTGAAGTTATATCTTCTTTTACAAAAAAAGCTGTTGCAACATTAGAATTAGTTTTAAGTTTAGAATTTAAAATTTGTTCAACTAAAGAATCTGCAAATTTAGCACTAATTATTTTAGGGTTTGTAATTAGAGTTAAATTACCATGCCTTTCTATATCAAAAATTGCATTTATCAATTTTGATTTATTCTCACCCCTAATTAGAATTAATGCCATAATATCACAAAAAAAGATTAAAAAAAAGTCATCTATTTTGGAATGACTTTAACAATCTACTTCTAAATACAACCAGCAGAATCAATATAATTCCAACAACCGTTTGAATACTTCCCAGAATATTTAATATATTGGCATCAACCGGCAAATCCCATGCTGGTGAAGACCTGTCCCCCGGTAATGCAGTATAATATACACCAACAGCTTTTGAATCAGGTTTAACGTTGATATCTTTAGGTTCAACATGCTCAACACCCATTAATAAACCATTATTAATAGCTCTATTAATTGCATCAGCAATAGCTGAGGCATCATAACCATTCTTTTTAACAGCTGCCTGTACAATCTCACTAGTAGTTGAAGAAATACCTGGCTTACCACTACCATAAACAGAAACACTAACACTACCAGAACTAACGGTTAAAGCATTTCCTAATGCTTCATATGCATAAACTGTACGTAATTCACCATTACAAACTGGACATCGCTCATAATTTTCAGCAGTTGGATAACCTACACCCCACCCACATTCATCACAAACTTTAGAATATGGATCATCCATAGGATAACCAGTCTCATTCATTTCAGTAGGAGTAAACATATCCGCAGTAGACAAACCTGAAACCAGATTTACTCCACCACCACCATACCTTTCACCTGAATCTCTAGCTACTTCACCCATAGCTTCAGATAAAATAGTGGTTGCTGGATAACCATCCCTAATCATTCTTCCAATATTCATTGCAGTTTCCTTACGAACTGAATCTGCAGTACCATATAATGGGTTTCCTGCAGTGTTCCTCAAGTGAATAATAGCTCCTTTTTGACCTTGTGGTAATGAAGCTACTCCACTACTATATGGAGTTACTGAAATAGTATCATTATCATTTACAGTAATAACATAAGCATTAAATGAACCACCAACAGCAGCACCGATATATGGGCCTCCAACAACAAGACGAGCCCCTTCATATCCACTTGCAATAGATGCAGCAGATGTTGCAGAAACATTATTCTCCAAATTAGCTACCGCATCAACAATTGAATCTAACCTAACATCAGAACTACCGGTACCCCCAGATAGAACTACGAAATGATTTTCTTTAGACATTAAAAACGTAGACTGAAACATGTTCTGTGCAAAAGACATACTTCCTGCAGCAGCACCGTTTGGATCATTACCACTCGGATCAGTAATAACAATAATATTACAAGTAGCTGCCACACTACTCATTGTCATCATAAATATTATGAAAAAAACCAATAGTATTTTAAATCTTCGCAAAACTTATCCCTTCCACTAAGTTGAATTATCTAATCTAATTGATGAAAAGTCTTCAATAACCGTTACAGTAACAATTCCAGTATGTCTATCTACCTGAACATCAGCCGCCTTAATAGGTTGCAGTGATGTTCCCGGAACTGTCGAATCCATAGCAAATTCTTGTGCCGTTTGTATCGCATCTCTCAGAGAAACATCTCTTTTAGATGTATGTAAAATATCACCATATATAATACTACCATCCCTCAATCCGGATTGCATAACATTATAACGTATTGTATCTACTGAAACGATGTCATTACCTTTTACAATAATTCCTGAAATAGGTACTCCATCGCTAACCTCACTTGATGAAGCAAATGCAACATAAGTGATTAAACGACCACATACAATCAAAATAAATGCCAATAATAAAATTATTAGTGTATCTCTTCTAATTTTTATAAACATGATTTTATCCTCTTGATTATATTCGCATAGAATAAAAAATCAATAACAATTAATAATATAATTAATATGATATTTAAATTTATCATCAAAATGCAAGACTACACCACACCCATCAAATATAAAATATTTCTAAAATATATTTTGAAAAATTTAATATGTCTGAGTAGTTCAGAGAATCTTTTTAAGTAATGATTCTGCAGGGTCCATTCCTTGAGCACCAATCAATAAAATAATATCCTCAGAATATGCAGAATTATAAGTTTCATATAAACAATCATATAAATTATCAAAATGAGTATATTCAACATTATTCTTATTTAAAACTTCAAAAAAGACTTCACGCTCTTCATCACTAACATAATTTAAATCATCAACAACATCATTACTTGAAGATAATATTAATTCAATATCATTATTTAAAACTTCAACTAATGCTTCGACATTGAGTTTATTAATTTCAATACCACGAGATCCCCTAATAGAACAAACGACAAATAATTTCTGATTATCATTTAACAATTTTATTGTTTCACGAATTGTATTCTTAATTCCATCAGGATTATGTGCAAAATCATCTATAATTAAAGGTTTTTCATTTAACTTGGAAAAACGCCTATTTAAAGCCTTATATGATTTAACACCCCCAATAATTTTATCCAAATCTAAATCTAAATTAATACATGCTCCAATAGCAGATAATATATTTTGGATGAAATGATTACTGTCAAATGGTAAATCAGCCTTTTCAATAATTAGCTTAGAATCATAATAAATCCCATCATCATAATATAAATCCAGACTTTTATCTTGCATTGACCAATAAAATGGATTTTCAGCACTGAGTTTTCTAACTAATTCATCATCATAATTAAGAATGGTTACTCCATCACCAATAGCTTTTGGAACTTCAGAAATTTCATTAAAAACATCTTCAATAGAATTTACAAGACCTATATGATCCATAGCTATATTTGTTATTACACCAACACTGGGTTTGATTGCCCCAGACATTAATGATGCATGATTTTTCATTAAATTGCCTAACCATCCCTGAACTTCAGAAACTTCAATGACCAAATAATCTAGTTTACCGTTTAAATTAACTTCATCTGAAATTAATTTCGAAACCATTGGATCTATTAATGTATTAAATTCTGATTCACTATCAGTATTTGTGAATACATGAAATCCAGCATTATTTAAAATATGATAAATTAAATGAGAAGTAGTGGATTTGCCATTGGTTCCGGTTATAACAACATTTGTTGAATCGGGACTGAATTTATTAACAGTCCAATTTAGGGCATATGCATTAGCCAATTCTATTTTATCTGTAACAATTAATGGAAAATTAAGTTCCACTGCTTTTTTAATAGCACCATCTTTTGGATTTTGAGTTATTAAACAAGCAATATTTTTACTAGCTGCAATTTCAACACCTTTAGCATTAATCCAATGCCTAATAACAATATCACCTTTATTAGAATCATTCAATAAAGTAAACACCCCAGTAAAATTCTGATTTTTAAAAAATAAATCATTTCCAAATATTTTTCCGCCAATAGAAATAGCTAAATCTTGAATATTCATAGTAACACCTAAAAAAAGAAAAATTAGAATATGTACATCTTAGCAAGAATACCGATAATGCATAATACTAAAGTCATAGCCCAATAGCCAAATACAATTTTTGTCTCAGACATTCCATAATGATTTAAAGTGTGGTGTAAAGGTTCGACAGGCAATTTAATAATATGTGCTCTGTGAAGTAAACTAACAATAACTGATATGATTGGAACACCTAATGCAAGAACTCCAAAGTAAGGAATATCACATACTAAAACAGCCGCAGCATAACCAGTCCCCAATACAAATGAACCTGTATCACCCATAAATATTGAAGCAGGATGCTTGTTAAATACTAAAAATCCTAAACATAGTCCGAATAATATTAAGAATGGTGGGATAACATTTGGAAGTCCGAATAAATAACCATATACACAACATGCAGCTGATGCGATTCCAACAATACCTGCTGCAAGACCATCCATACCATCAATTAAATTGACTGAATTAATACAACCTATAACAGCTATTACAACAATTGGTATTGCAAAAATACCTAAATTAAAACCACCCAAAGTAGTGATAGCTCCAGTTAATCCTAAAATCACCCCTAAGACAATTTGACAAATGATTTTTTCAAGCTCTTCAGGTTCTGTTTTAATTGGAACTTCACCAATCACCTTAACTTTACTTTCATCAAGGAATTTGTCAACTTCAGCTTTAGCTTTAGGTGTCGCCACCCTAACTTCTTCATTAGGCTCAACATTTAATCTACCTAATGAAATAACTTCATTAGAAACATTAACAACGATTTTTTGGACTTCCTTTACTTTTAATCCAATTAAATCATCCACTAATCCCACAATACCTCCGGAAAGCATTATAAATAAAACAATTAAAACTGGTGTATTTTTATAATATAGAGATATTAATAAAGAAATTGTGAATAAAAAAGCAATTCCCCCCATTGTAGGAGTTCCACTTTTATATCTGTGTTCACTAACTATAGGATTATCAGCTATCTTTGCTTTAAGCAATATTCTTCTAACATAATATGTAAAGAATACTGTTGCGATAAATGTTATTAAAAAAAGAATTAACATATCCCAATTCATTTATACCACACAAGTAAAATTCTAAACTATTAAATTATTATATTTATAATAGTATTTAATTGTAATTATGTTAATTTATCTACTAATTTTTCCAAGTCTTGTTTTGATTTGGCCCTAATAGTTATTCTTTGGTAACCTTCAGGTCCATGAACAATGAAATCATTATTATCGAAAGATTTTAATGGTTCATTAATTTTAGGTCCCTCATAAGTTCCAATTGGAATTTCAGTTGAATAATAATATTCTAATCTATTGAAAACGTCATTTAAACTAAATTCACAACAAGCCATGTTAATTAACTCACATAATGAATTAATGCCACATGTTGCTGTTGTTAAATATCTTGTCCCATTTGGCCTAGTATTAACTTCAATTGCATATAATTGGTCTTCACCAGGACAATACATAAAATCCATTTCAAAAATTCCATCAGAATCTAAGTTTTTAGCTATTTTATAAGCAGTTTCTTGAATAAGATTATTATCTAATCCATCAACTAAACAAGGCCCCATTTTAACCTTATTTAATGGATGTGTTCCTTCAATTGTTGTTTCTCCTTTATAAATTGGAGGTAATGCCACATATTCGCCATTAAATCCTAAAACTTCAATAGAAATTTCAGAACCTTCGATGAACTTTTCACATAATGCTTGGTTGAACACTTCAAAGTAATCATTTACATCCTCAATTGATTCAGCTACTTTAATATCTTTTCCACCCTGACCTTCAGCCTGTTTAAGTACAACCGGAAAATCTAATGTTAAATCTTCAGGACAGTTTAATATTTGATAATGAGGTGTTGAAACATTAATATCTGTGTAAAATTCTTTGGTTTTAATCTTATCAGAAGTTAACTCCACAGCACGAACATTAGCTGCTATTACAGGAATTCCATATTCTTCCTCTATTTCTTCTTTCATATGTGCTACCTGTATTAATGGCGGATCAATGCCAATTAATGGAACAATAGCATCAACATTTTGTGTAATTGCAATTTCCTTTGGACCTTCCATTCCTCTAGGCACTATAAAAACTTGATCAGGCAAATCCAAATTAATTGCATCTGAATTTGACTCGGTTAAAATACTTTCAATTCCTTTTCTTTTAACATAATAGTCAACATCATCATATAATCTTGAACCAATAAATAAAATTTTCATAATATCTCCTTTAATAAATCAATAAAATTGCAAGCACTTTTATAAACACCATCTGTTAATTTTCCATTAAATTCATCAGATAAATCAAAACCTAATGAATCTTGATTGATTAAATCTAGTGATTGTGGTTCTATTCCAATAAACAGAGTATTTTTAATATCTATAAATTTAATAAAATATGATAAAGACATTGAATGTGTTGATATTCCAATATTTATAAAATCATCACTATCTACAATTTTAATATCTCCAGGATTTAATCCCATAAGACATGCGTCGATAATGATTATGTGGGTTGGATTTTCCTTTCTTATTTTTCCTGTGAAATTTTCAGGAACAGTTTGAGCATCAATTAATAAAATATCCTCAGATTTTATATTATTTAAGTTTTTGATTATGAATGGTCCTACACCATCATCACATTTAAGTTCATTACCAATCCCTAAAATAATTAATTTTTCACAACCTTTTAAGAAATCTGATAAATCTTCTTTTAGAGAAATAAAATCACCTTATAATATTTGTGTCTCAATACTTCCAATACCTTTTCCCATAATATATTTCAATTTAATATTAATTAAATCATCGCATTTAACATTCTGCTGTTTAATAGGAATTAATAAAGCCGGGTTTAGCATCGGGGTTGGACCACAAACAATATTATCATCAAGAATTGTAACACTTGTAATTTTTATGCCATTCACAATTCCGTCTTTATTTGACCGAATAGATAAAATTTTTTCAAAATAAGGATTTATTTCATCTTTAAAATTAAATTTTGAGTAATTAACTTCCTGTGAGAATACTTCATAATTTGCATCTTCATCCCAGTGAACATAATCTCTTTCGATATTTACTAATTGAGCGAAATTAACAATAGCTTTTGGAATTATCTTACCATCATTTTTAAGAAAATTACGTGTATAATTAAGAACCTCAACTTCTTCTTCATCGATTAAAGCAGTATCTAACATTTCACAAACGATTAAATCTGCTTTTTTATCAAATTTATAATCTAAAACATTTGTATTGATAAGTCTAATATTAGAAAAGTCAGATAAGTTATTCAATGCACAGTCATATGCTTTACAGTCAACTTCTAGTGAAATAATCTCATCAAAATAATCTTTTAAAAAATAAGATAATATTCCACTACCTGAACCTAAATCCAAAGCTACATTGTTTTTGCCATCATAATTTTTAATAGCTTCGAAAAATACTGACAACCTTTGATAATCCTTAAGTAAATCAAAATGATATGGTGTGGTTTGAAATTTCATGAAAAAAATTAAAATT
Organism: uncultured Methanobrevibacter sp.; assembly: GCA_902783085.1. Taxonomy (GTDB): domain Archaea; phylum Methanobacteriota; class Methanobacteria; order Methanobacteriales; family Methanobacteriaceae; genus Methanocatella. The sequence goes on along the minus strand of CACZPT010000182.1, from coordinate 6,642 downwards.
AGTGAATATGATTATGACCGTGTGAATGGCCATTAGGTTCACTAAATTCTTCTCCATTTGCAGTACTTGTTAATTTTACATGTTCAACACCTTTAAGTCTCATTATTCTTTCAGTTAAATCACGAATTTCTGCAATATCTCCATTAACTACAACAATTTCCATACAATATTTATCGGTCATATGTATGTGCATGCTTGTATTAATTTCATTTCTAAAGCTGTGTTGAATTTCTGCAAGATTTTCCATAACCCCCGTATAATGATGATCATATATGATGGTTATAATTCCTATTCTTTCCCCTTCCATGGAATTCATCCATTGATAACGAACAATATAATCTTGAAGTGCATCACGAATACCTTTTGAACGAGATTGATAACCTCTTTCTTTTAATACCTCATCAAAATCAGATAATAATTTTTTAGGTAATGACATACTTATTCTCATCATAAAAATAACCTTTCTATTATTTAATTTAAATTTTATAGTATTATTTTATAATTTCAACTTATATAAATATTATGATAAAAACTAAAAATAATAATACTTTATTAATAAAATTTTAAAAAAAAATATTATTCAATAAGCAAGTAATATTCGCCATCACCCTTTTTAATACGTTTTAACAATCCTTTATTTTCTAATGATAAAAGAATGTGGTACATTCTAAAGTTAGTTAATTTTAAATCGCCATAAAGTAAATGACCCTCTAAAATATATTTAGACACTAAATTTTTTTCATTTACAATATTTTTGATTAATTCAAATGAATATTTTTCTTTTTGGTTTAATTCAATTTCTTCAACATCTTTTTTAGAATTTACAATATTAATCTCTTTTTCAAAATCAATTAAATAAATGAAATTATCTATGAAATCTATTAATTCCTTATCTGCAAGAGAATTTAATATTTGAACCAAATTATATTCTTTAAATGATAATTCATTTTTTAATTCCCCAAAAGGAATTTTATCCTCATATTTTGCATCTAATACCTTAATTTGATTAAGAACCAATTCTTCATTTCGAGTGATTGTAATCATAAAATCATTAAAACATTTTTTATATAATATAATTTGAAAATGACATTATTTAACCATTATGTTAAAATTAATTAACTAGTAAATAAAAAGAAAGAAACATGAAAGCTGAAAACATATTGCCTGAATTAGAAAATTTAATGAAAAATAAAATTATCACAAAAAATGAATTAATGGTAATTTTAAAAAAATATGCTCGCACTATATCAGCTTATGATTTAATGATTGCTACAGCACGTATGAGAGAAGATGGCAAATATGTTCAAGCCCAATATCGTGAAAAATACTTGAAAATTTATATAAAATATTTTATTATGCGTATGAAAGAAGTTATTGAAAATAATGATGATATGGATGAAAAAATCGATGCTGAAAAACTGAAAGACTCCTTTCATTTACTTGAAACAACTTTTGAAAAAGAAAGAAATTATAATGATGAAAATGATAAATTCCCATTAATATATGTGATAACTTCACTTTATACCACATTTATCTTAGAAGAACCAATTCATCCAGTAGGCAGTGAATTTCCAGGCAATCTCAAAGTTGAAATTAAAAATAATACATTTTTATGCCCTGTTAAAGACAATCAAAAAGAAAACCCGAATGCAATATGTCATTTATGCCTAGCTGAACAAACTCCCAATATTTAGTGATACTATGAATATTTGTTTTTATGGTGCTGGAAGCAGAAACATTAACAATAATTTTAAAGAAAAAGGATATGAATTAGGATGCCAAATAGCTAAAAGAGGCTACACTTTAGTATTTGGTGGTGGAAATACAGGAATGATGGGTGCAGTTGTTAAAGGAGTAAATGAAAATAATGGAAAATCAATTGGAATTGCACCTAAATGGATTGAAAAATTTGAAAAATTATCTGATGAATGTAGTGAGTTTATATACGTTGATTCAATGGATGAGAGAAAAAGAAAGTTTTTAGAAAAATCCGATGCATTCATAATAGGTCCTGGTGGAATCGGTACATTGGATGAATTTTTTGAAGTATTGACTTTGAAAAAATTAAAAAAACACCGAAAAGCAATTGTAGTGCTCAATATTGATAATTATTACGGTACTATGATGGAAATGATTCATGAAATGGCTGAAAAAGGATTTTTATATGAACAAGAAAGCCTTTTTAGACTAACAAACAATGTGGATGAAACTCTCAATTATTTAGAAAAATATTAATAATAACAAATTACTAACAATTAAATGTGGTTTCAATGAGATTGAATAAAAAAATTACCATATTCATAATATTCATTTTAATGCTTATTGGAGCAATAGCTACAGTAAATGCATATACTGGAACTGGTTTTTCACACCAAATACCGGAATCCGCATATTCTGGATTATCTGCAAATGATATATTAAGCAGATACAACGAAACTGATTTTACAACAGAAAACCATGGAATCTGCACTCAAGTTTACGACGGAGATACAATATATGTGGAAGGTGTGGGAAAAGTACGTCTTGTAGGCGTCAATACTCCTGAAAGAGGCGTTACTGGTGCTTCAACATCTACAAATTTTGTCAAAAAACTATGTCTAAATAATGATGTTGAGCTCGATATTGATGATTCAAAACCCCATGACAAATATGGAAGAACATTAGCCGTTGTTATTGTTGATGGAAGAAATTTAAATGAAATACTTTTAAATGAAGGTTTAGCAGAAATTATGTACATACCACCAAGTGAATTTAATCCATATTCCTGGGTTTCACAAACAAGTATTATAAGTACAACCACCAACGATGCATCATCTGGAAATTCAAATAGTGACCACGATACTGAATCTTATGTAGGCAGTAGAAACTCAAATATATTCCATAACCCTGACTGCCGATGGGCTAAAAAAATAACTGAAACAAATAAAATAGTATTTAACTCAAGAGATGATGCTATAAACCAAGGATTTAGGCCTTGCAATGTATGTAATCCATAACATTGAAAATTAAGACAAAAAAGATAAAAATATTTCTAATTTTAGCTATTAATAAAAAAAATAGAATGATTTAGAGAAATTAATTTCCAAATTATTTACCTACACCCGCCATAGGAACACCAGTTAAAGCTGATGCTTCCAAGGTTAAAGCACGTAAGTTTTCTTTTTCAAGTTTTGTAATATGAGTATTTCCTGCTTGTTGAACTAACATACAGGCTTCATCAGTCATTGTGTTAATATAATTAGCTACATTTTTACCCATTTCTTTATAATCAAGTCTGTGTCTTAAGGATAAATCTTGAGTAGCTATTCCTTTTCTACATTCTCCAGTATAACACATTTGACAAACCCTACAACCAATTGAGATTAATGCAGCTGTTGCAATATATACTGCATCTGCACCTAGTGCAATTGCTTTTGCAAGGTCTGCTCCTGATCTAACTCCACCGGCTGCCACTAGACTTACTTGGTCTCTCAGTCCTATTTCTTTTAATGCCAAGTCTGCTTCAACAATTGATGCTAGTGAAGGAATTCCTGAGTGTTCCATAATTACTTCAGGTCCTGCTCCTGTTCCCCCTTGCATACCATCTACAACAATTATATCTGCTCCACCTTTGGCTGCAATTTTTACATCTGAAGCAACTTTACCTGATGCAAATTTAACCATAATAGGGACTTTCCAATCAGTTATTTCACGTAATTGTGAGATTTTCATGCTTAAATCTTCAGGTCCGACAATATCCATGTGCCTTGCGGGAGATAGAGCATCTGAACCTTCAGGGATGTTTCTGATTTTTGATACTTCAGCAGTTACTTTCTCACCAAGCAAATGTCCTCCCATACCAGATTTTGCTCCCTGACCTATTTTAATTTCAATTGCATCTCCTTTTTTTAGATAATCTGCAGATACTCCAAAACGACCAGATGCATATTGTGCTATTAATTTATCTGCAAGCCCTCTTTCTTCTGGAAGCATTCCACCTTCACCTGTGTTTGTTACTGTTCCAGCAATTGATGAACCGATAGCGAGTGCCATTTTTGCTTCTTTTGATAGTGCTCCAAATGACATTGCTCCAATCATTATTGGTGTGTCAAGTTTAAGTGGATTTTCTGCATATCTATCTCCTAAAACAACATCGGTTCCACAAGGTTCTCTGTATTTATCTATAGGTGGCCTTGAAACCTGTGCTGGGATTACTACTAAATCATCAAAGTCTGGAATTCTTCTTAAAGCCCCAGTACTTCTTAATTTATATGATGCAGTTTGTGATTGCCTTACAATTTCCACGATATCTGGAAAACCCCATCCTTGTCTTGCATCTTCAGGTATAGCATTTACTTCAATTGCACGATTTGGACACATTTCTAAACATATCCTGCACCCAACACATTTTTCTTGGTTTAATGGATATGGGTCGCCCTGAATAATTTCATAAACCCCATGAGGACAGTTATTAAAACATGAAAAACATTTTCCACAGATTTTTTCATCCCGGTCATCACATAAATACCAACAACAACCCGGGCGACCAAAATTTTTTTTACATAAATCTGGATTTCTTTCAACTCTATATGGCATAAATACACTCCCTAATGACCGTAAAATGGTCTTGTGCTTTTAGGCACTATTTTTTTGAAATTTGAATAATCATCAATATCAAAATCATATTGTGTTAATACTTCATCTAACTCCAATGTATCTTGAAATGTTAGTTCTTCCAACTTTGCATTGTGACCTAAACTTTTAATTTCACCTTTAACATAAATTACTCCACGAATAATTGATTCAGCAACATCTTCCCCAACATCGCCTAAAATAATTATCCTACCACCCATCATGAAAATTCCAGTCATGAACCCTGAATTTCCACCAATGATAATGGTTCCGTTTTTCATGATTTCACCAGTTCTAGAACCGACGGATTTTTTAACAACAACATTTCCGCCGTAAATTCCTTGACCTGCACCATCCCCGGCAGAACCTTCAACTATTATTTCACCACCAGTAATATTATCACCAACAAACCATCCGGAATTACCATTTATTTTTATTTTAGCTTTATCACACATTGTTCCGGCAAAATAACCAACAGATCCATCAAATTCTATTTCAATATCATCGACGACTCCTGCTGCCAAGTAATGTTTTGCATTTGGATTTTTAATAATGATTTTATCACATTGCGGGGAAAATTCTTTTATTTGTGAGTTTAATTCCCTTGGTGTCAAATTTTCAGCATCAATTTCTTTTATACTCATTAAATCACCTTATATTTCATAAACCATTACTTCACCAGGAGATATTTGTTCAACATTGTGAGTATCAATAACTTCCCTTAAAGATACTTCTTCAGATGCTATTGCAAAAACATCATCAGTTTCCGCCATTACTCCAGGTCTAAGGCCCAATTTATCTTTAGCTATTCCAATACCATTAGGTGTTCCAATTATATATGAAAATGGACCATCCATATCTTCAACAGATTGTTCAAGGGCTTCTTCTAAACTATAACCAGTATCCAGTTTATCTGCAATATAATGAACTAAACATTCTGTATCATTGAATGTTTCAAATACATGGCCTTTTCTTTCAAGAGGATCCCTTACCTTCCAATAGTTTGTAATTTGACCATTGTGAACTACAGAAATATCTCGAACAATATATGTTTGAAATGGGTGAGCATGATATCTGTCAACACCACTTTCTGTTGAGAATCTTGTGTGGCCTATTGCATGAGTTCCTTTTACATTTCTAACATCATACCTCTCTGCAATATCAAGTACGGAACCAACATCTTTAATCATTTCAAAATCATGACTTCCATTAATTACAATTACATTTTCAATCTCATCTACTTTTGAAATTAATGGTTTTAATTGATGAAAATCATCTAATGAAATCATACATTTATATATGAATGAATCCCCAACAGATTGGAGTACTTCATCTTCTTTAATTGGTGATTTTAAATTAATTGTATCTTTGACTTCATCAAGTAAATTTTTTTGTTCTTTAACTTGAATTTTTAAAATATATTCATCTTTTTTAAGTCCCGTTCCACCATAAATTGAATATCCTGCTGAATCAGGACCCCTGTGTTGTAACTGATGAAGCATATTAGTCATGTCATTACCAACATTATGTAATTTTTTATCTTTATATACAATTCCTGCGATTCCACACAATTTAAAACCTCCATTTGAATAAAATAATAAATTATAAGATTTACCATATTATAATTTAATAAAACACATATATAAATGTGTTGGAAAACAGCTTCCGACTAGAAAAAATTCTGAAAATAAATACAAAAATTAAAAAATAATTAAACAATATTTAGAAAAAACATTAAAAATAGATTAAAACTTAATGAAATATTCAATTTAGATAAATAATTGAATTTAAAAAAGCAATTCAACACCACCCAACCCCCAATAAAAAAACATCAAAATACAATCCTATTGATTAAAATAACCCCCCATATTGCAACATGATTTAAAAGTCCAAATTCACAGATTAATTAAAAAAAATATCCATATTAGCAAAACTATGCATATTATGAGTGTTCCGAATAAATCAAATTTTAATGAAAAAGTAATACTAATATAAAATATTTATAAAAAAAGATAAAATAGTAAATAATAT
>CACZPT010000181.1 GCA_902783085.1 uncultured Methanobrevibacter sp. | reverse complement strand
TTAATTTATCATCAGAAATATCTTCAGTTGTAATAGCTGCTTTAAGAGAACCTTTTTCACGTATTTTAAGCGTTAAATCACGAGTGTCAATTCCACTAATTCCCGGAGTTTTAAATTCTTTTAAAAAGTCATCTAAAGTTTTTTGTGGTCCAAAATTAGATAGTTCACGACAAACTTCACGAACAACAAAACCTTCAACCTGAATTTTATCAGATTGATACCATTTCTCACTTACCCCATGATTACCCTCTAATGGATAAGTGGACATTAAAATTTCTCCCTTAAAGGACGGATCAGTTAAAGATTCAGTGTAACCACCCATACCTGTTGAAAAAACAAGTTCTCCTAATTTAGTAGTTTCATAACCAAATCCTTCACCTTTTAAAACAGTTCCATCTTCCAAAGCTAATTTAGCTATTTTTACCATTAAATCACCATTATAAAAAATATGATATTCATCTATATCTAATGTATGTCCTTTATCATATTATTAATGTATTGTTTTTTAGTAAAAATTAGCCTGAAAATAAGATTTATTCAATTCTTAATGAAAAATTCAAACTTCTTGAAGAATGTGTTAGTGCACCAAGAGAGATTATATCTACACCCAAATCAACATAATCCAAGATATTACCCTCATTAATTCCACCTGAAACCTCAATTAATGAATTATTACGAATATCTAATTTTTCAAGATTATCTAAAACCTCCTTAACTTCCGAAGGCTCCATATTATCCAACATTACAATATCAGCACCTGCATTAACACAATCGATTGCATCTTCTAATGTTTCAACTTCAATTTCGATTTTTTTAGAAAAACTAACATTTTTTTGAGCTTTTAAAAGAGCATCTAATGGAGTTCCAACAATAGCAATATGATTATCTTTAATTAAAATCATATCATCCAAACTGAAACGATGAGTGTCACCACCACCAATTTGCAAAGCTAATTTATCAAATTTTCCAATAGCAGGTGATGTTTTACGAGTACCGGCAATTATAACTTTGCCTTCAACCAAGTTAACATGATGATTAGTAGCACTAGCTACACCACTCATCCTCATTAATAAATTTAAAGCCGTTCTTTCGAGTAATAAGATATCTTTTGCATCACCTTTAAGAGACATTAATAAATCCCCATCTGAAATTTTATTTCCATCAGCCAAGTGGAAAGGGACATTAACATTTCTTGATTCAAATAACTCTTTAATTACATTAATACCTGCTAAAACGCCTTCATCTTTTGAAATAATATATGCGTCTACAAATTTATTATCATCAATAACAGAATTAGAAGTAATATCACCAAAACCTTCATCTTCTTCAAGCATATATTCAATAATTCTCTTCAAAAAATCACCATTGACAACATTTAATATATCATATTAATATATATTTAAAACACCATATAAAGTAAAGTGATTAGATTATGGAAATTACATTTTTAGGAACATCATCTGCAGTTCATTCACACAATAGAAGTCATCCTTCAGTTGCCATAAAAGCTTTTGGAGAGATTATGCTTTTTGATTGTGGTGAAGGAACTCAAAGACAACTAATATTTGGAAAAATAAGTCCAATGAAAATAACTAAAATATTCATAAGTCATTATCATGGCGATCATATTTTAGGTATTCCTGGCCTGCTTCAGTCAATGAATTTTAGAGGTCGTGAGACAAAATTGACAATATACGGTCCTAAAGGCTTATACAATCTTAAAGATGCTATATCTAGCTTAGGTTTTCCTAATTTTGATTTTCCACTTGAATGGATTGAAATTGATAGTGGAACAATAATCGAAAATAAAGAATATATAATTAAAGCTCAAGAACTAAAACATAATGTTTCTAATTTAGCATATTCGATTGAAGAAATCAAAAAACCAAGATTTTTACGCCAAAAAGCTATTGAATTAGGTGTTCCTGTTGGTCCGGCTTTTGGAAAGCTCCATGAGGGTGAAGATATTGAAATAGATGGCAGGATAATAAAATCCGAACAAGTACTTGGACCTCCAAGGAAGGGAAATAAGCTAACATACTCTGGAGATACCAAACCTTGTGAAGAAATGATTGAATTTGCAAAAGATTCAACATTACTGATTCATGAATCAACATATAAAAATGAAGATTGGCAAAAAGCAGAAGAACATTATCATTCAACTGCAAGTGATGCTGCAAAAATTGCTCTTCAATCAGATTCCAAACAATTAGTTTTAACCCACATCAGCACGCGATATACAGAAATTAATGACATGTTAAAAGAAGCAAGAGAAATATTTGACAATACTTCAATAGCTAAAGATTTGATGAAAATAGAATTATGAGGCAATTAGATGAATTTTGTAACAAACCCAATACAAGCTACTATAATGATAATTGCGATTGTAATTTGTGCATCTTTAATTACGCGTCTTGTAACATTTTTATTAAATAAAATGGAACGTTTTAAAAAGGACATGACATCAATATATCTCATAAGAGATATTATAAATTATGTTATTTATTTTATTGCAATAATGAATATTTTATTTTTATTTGATGTTAATTTATACGGAGTCCTTCTTAGTTTAGGTATTGTCGGTATTGCAGCAAGTCTTGCTGCTAAAGATTTAGTTTCAAACCTTTTATCTGGAATAATACTAATAATAGGTAGAAGTATTCGGGTTGGAGACACAATTGAAATAAACAATACAAAAGGTGTGGTAAAAATAATCCAACTTAGAACAACAACAATACAAGACGATGATGGAATAATAAGTAGAATACCTAACTCAACATTGACGAATAATTTATTCAAATTATATAAAAAACCTGAAAAATATAGGGTAAATATATTCGCAGGTTTACCATTAAATAAGGATGTTGATGAATTTAAATCACATATCATAAATGAGATTGAAAAATTAGATGGTGTTTTAGATAACCCCAAACCAAATATCTATTCAAGTGAAATTACTCCCAAAAAAACAAAAGTTAAAATATCCTTTTGGATAAAAGATTTTAATAATAAAGACCATTATAAATTAATAATCATAAATGAAATAAGAAAATATATTAAAGATTAGGTGAAATAATGAATAATTCTCTTCAAGATGAAATAAAACAATTAAAAGAAGAAAAAAATGCAATTATACTTGCACATAATTATCAGCCAAAAGAAATTCAAGATATTGCGGATTTTCTAGGGGATTCCTTAGAATTATGTATAAAAGCATCTGAAATCGAAGATAAAGATTTAGTTGTCTTTTGTGGTGTCGATTTTATGGCAGAAACTGCATACATCATAAATCCTGATAAAAAAATTGTTATTCCTGATCTTGAAGCGGAATGTCCTATGGCTCATATGTTACCTGAAGAAGAATTATTAAAAGCCAAAGAAGAACATCCTGATGCCGGCGTTATTCTTTATGTTAACAGTATTGCTGAAGCTAAACAACATGCAGACACATTATGTACTTCAGCCAATGCATTAAAAATTACTGAAAGTTTACCTCATGATAAAATATTATTTGGACCAGATACCAACTTAGGACGCCATGTTCAAGAAAAAACATCAAAAGAAATTATTCCAGTACCTCAAGGTGGCCATTGTTATGTTCACAAATTAATTCACCTAGAAGATGTTGAACTTAAAAGAAAAGAATATCCCAATGCAATTATTATTTGCCATCCGGAATGTAATATTGAAGTTCAAAACGCATGTGATGAAGTCTTATCAACTGGAGGAATGTTGAAATTCATTGCGGAAAGTGATTCAACTGAATTTGTAATTGGTACTGAAATAGATATGATTACAAGACTTAATTCGGAAATTCCTGGAAAAAAATTATATCCTTTACTTGAAGGTGCAATATGCGGAACTATGAAACTGCATACACTTGAAAAAGTTAGAGATGCGCTTAAAAATGAAAAACCTATGATTGAAGTTCCGGATGATGTAGCTGAAAAATCTTTAAATGCCGTCAAACATATGCTTGATGCATCATAGCTAGATTAATTTCTAGCTTAAAATTCTTTTTTAAATTGAATCCAAAAATTTTTGAACATCACTGTCAATATCTTGAATGAAATCAAATGGATTCTCAGTATAATCATTATCACACAATATTAGTTTAGAATCCTCAACTACATCATGTAATGGAATAGCATCAAATTTAGGATCATAATAAATTATATTTTTAATAGAAATAATTAATAAGTTAGTTTTAATCTTATGCAAATCATCCTCCAAATCCAAATCGATAATCATGTCGCTTCGATATTTAATATCATAAACATCATAAAATAACCAGTCATCAGCCATACCATCCATTAGAAAATTTATTTCCTCTTTACTCATTTCCTCAAATGAATCATGAGAAGAAATCAAATATTGTAATTTAGACAATAAAATCAGCATAGTTGATAATGATTCTTCATAAACATCAGAATAATAATCCGGATTTGACTCAATTAAACTATTTGCAAATTTTGTGTAGATATACTTAAATCCAGATGTTTTAAAACCACTTAAAAAGTGAATAATAAACTCCATATCATCAGGATATAAAATAGACCATGCTAATGCTTCATAGCCACCAAAAGAATAACCGAAAATTCCCTTAATTTTTTTAATTTTAAATTTATCAAAAATGAAATTTCTTTTAAAATTAACTGCATCTTCAATTGAATATTTTGGAAATTTATATTTTAAATTAGTAGATGATGGAGAACAAGAATCCGGAAAACCTAAAGATGTAATTGAAATAAAAAAATAATCTTCCCTACTTAAAGAATGACCTGACTCTGTAAGTTTATTAAACTCATGAATTGAAGCATAATTACCTCTAAACCCATGACAAAAAATAACTGCATTGGTTATATAACCTTCTTTATCATATTTTGGAGTTCCCATAACCCCATAATCAACAACAACATTTTCAAGAACATCCCCATTTTTAAATTCAAATGTATTGAACATATAATGAGAATTCTTTAAAAAATATTTTTCATTGTTCATAAATTACACAACCAGTATAGGGTTTGTCCGTTTATGAATAAATGTGTTTCGATGTGAGCTAAAATGCTCGAATGAAATTGAAATTTCACATCGACACAAAATACAATATAGATAAATTGATTATAATTTTAACTGCTTTATTTTGA
>CACZPT010000180.1 GCA_902783085.1 uncultured Methanobrevibacter sp. | reverse complement strand
CTAAACAAGGATTATTCAACTTCATATTCCAGAGAAAAAATGGCTGGAACGAAAACAACAAATCAGCACTAAGAACTTGACAGTCCCTCCATTTTATTTATATTAATATTTATATAAATTGAAAAACATAAAGATAATATAATAAAATATTAATATTTTATTTATTCTTATAATTAAATATAAAAGGTGTTATTTTGAAAATCACAGCTATAGGTGCTGATATTTCAAGAAATGATGTGTCCTGTAGTCCTACATTAGTAAATAATATAGAAAAAAACCTTTATAAACTTAAAAAGTTGGGAGCTCGTGATGTTGCTTTAACAAATGTCACTGGGGATGATGTTGTTGTTAGTGCATTTGTTGAAGATGATTTGCTTGAGACTATAAATGAAGGTATAATTAATATTTTAAAAGATTGTGCTGAAAACCTAGGTGATTTATCAGGAATATCTCAAAATCCGGAGGATGCTGGTGAAGGTGTATCTTATGCTTGTGCCAATATTCGTAATGATTACTATCCTGATGCTATTGTTTTAGGTTTTGATACATATGGTGGCGAACCTTTTGTTGGTGATGTTGCAAATTCAGCTATTAAAGCGGCAAAAGGGATGGATGATTCAACGGATGTATCTGATTTTATTGAACCTAAAATTAAAAAAATACCTGGTGTTGGTTATGTTTCATCTGAAACTGATGATCCTGTTGTTGTTGCTACTGTTGAAAATATAGAATCTGTTGGAGTAATAGCAGGGGCTATGATTGGAGCAGCACTTGGAAATAAAAATACATATTTGGTTAAAAGAGGAACTACTTGTAATGTATTGCCGGGTAGTGTAATATTTTCAGTTACTGCATTTATGAATGGTAATGTAATTGATTTATCTATTCCATTTGAAAATAAAACTAGAATTTTACGTTAATAGGTGTTAATATGATTTTATTAAATAAAGATACAAAATGTTTAGTTCAAGGAATTACTGGAAAACAAGGTTCGTTTCATACTGAACAAATGTTAAAGTATAATACTTGTATTGAAGCAGGTGTAACTCCAGGTAAAGGAGGTCAAGATTTTTTAGGCGTACCAATATTTAATTCAATTGAAGAAGCTACTTATGAAACTGATGTTAATTCTTCTATTATTTTTGTACCTGCAAAATTTGCTAAAGACGCTGCATTTGAATCAATTAAACATTTGGATTTAGTAGTTATTATTTCAGAACATATTCCTGTCCATGATAGTCTAGAAATTATGGCTTATGCTAAACAGATGGGAACTACTGTTGTTGGACCTAATACTCCAGGAATTATATCTCCAGGTGTTGGTAAATTGGGTATTATGCCAACTCATATTTTTAAAGAGGGTAATGTTGGTGTTATTTCAAGAAGTGGTACTTTAACTTATGAAATAGCTAGTGAACTTACACGTGCGGGTATTGGTCAAAGTACTTGTGTGGGAATTGGTGGAGATCCAGTCGTAGGTACTAATTATATTAATATTCTTGAAAGATTTGAAAATGATAAAGACACTGAAGCCGTTGTTTTAATTGGTGAGATTGGTGGTAATGCTGAAGAGAAAGCTGCTGAATTTATCAAAAATGAAATGTCTAAACCTGTTGTTTCATATATTGCCGGAAGAACTGCACCTCCGGGCAAAAGAATGGGTCATGCAGGTGCTATTATTCAAGGAAATACTGGTACTGTTGAAAGTAAAACAGAAGCTCTCAATGATGCTGGTGTTGAAGTTGCAAAAATGCCATCTGAAATCGTTGATTTAGTTAAAAAAGGTATTTAAATGTCTTCTGAAGAAATTATTGATAAATTGCTAAATGGTGAAATGAAACTTTACCAAGTTGATAATGAAGTTTCAGCTAAAGAAGCGGCTGATATTAGAAGAAAATTTTTAGAAAAAAAATATTCAATTAAATTAGATAATATTTCTAATTATTCTCTTGATATGCAAAGAGCTTCTGCAAGAAACATTGAAAATTCTATTGGTGTTTTACAGCTCCCTATGGGTATAGCAGGTCCATTAAAAATTAATGGCCAATTCTGTAAACGTGAAGTTTTTGTTCCACTTGCAACTTCTGAAGGTGCTCTTGTTGCATCAATTAATCGTGGTGCTTCTACCATAACTGCTTCTGGTGGTGTAAATGCTCGTGTTATTTCAGATATTATGACTCGAGCTCCTGTGATTAAATGTGGTAGTGCTATTGAATCTTTAGAAATTAAGCAATGGTTTATTGATAATTTCACTGAATTGAAAGAGGTTGCTGAAAGTACAACGTCTCATGGTAAACTTTTAAAAATTGATCCTATTTTGATAGCTGGGTCATATGTCTATCCACGTTTTGTTTATTCAACAGGCGATAGTATGGGTATGAATATGGTTACTATTGCCACAGAAAAGATTTTGGATAAATTATCTAGTGAAACTAATGGAAGACATATTGCATTAAGTGGTAATGTTTGTGTAGATAAAAAAGCAGCAGCAATAAATATTATTGAAGGAAGAGGGAAAAGTGTTGTTGCAGATATATTAATTCCTGAAGATATTGTCTTAAAGAAACTTAAAACAACTGCTGAGGCTATTGAAGAGGTTAACATTGCTAAAAATTTAATTGGGTCTGCAGTTGCCGGAAGTACTGCTTATAATGCTCATTATGCAAATATGGTGGCAGCAATATTTTTAGCAACTGGTCAAGATGCTGCTCATGTTGTTGAAGGTTCTCTAGGCATTACAACTGCTGAAAACCGTGATGGTGATTTATATTTCTCAGTTAACTTGCCGGATTTACCTGTTGCTACTGTTGGTGGAGGAACTAGTTTGGAAGTTGCAAATGAAGGATTAAATATCTTGGGTGTTGCAGGTTCTAATAAAGCTCGTGAATTTGCAGAAATTGTTGCAAGTACGGTTCTTGCAGGTGAATTATCTCTTGTAGGTGCATTAGCTGCAGGACATTTAGCTAGAGCTCATAAAGAACTTGGAAGAGGTTAAATTTATGAAAGATCTTGAAAAGTTACTTTTTCCTGAAATCACTCTTGAAACTGATGATATTATTATGAATATTGCTTTAAAAAAAGATTATTCTGATATTTGCGATTTAAATGTTCGGAAAGAAGAGTTTATTAGGGATTTAAAAGATTTTATTGATGAATTTGAGCAAACTGATGAATCTTTAGAATTCATGAGGTATTATGATTAATTTTTAGTATTTATTAGTTTTAATATTTCACTAACTTCTACTCTTGTTTCATAACATCCGGTTTTTTTAAGTAAAATTCCTTGAGGACAAAAGTCAGAAAGTAACATCATCATCATATTTAAATCTTCATGACATGCTACTCCAATAACTGCTTTAAATTTATTTTCCATCACTATTTTTTTAACAAAACTTGATCCAGGTACAATATATGTTTTATAACCTTTAGGTTCGGCTTTCTTTTTAATAAATCCTATTGAACATAAACCACAACATGTACAGTTAACACCATTTTTTTGAAGTGTAGCCGGACAGTTTCTATGTCTTAAGCAGTGTGGCAAAAAGATTAATGTATCACTAGCAGGTATTTCTTTAAATTTTTTCTTGTTGATATTATTTCTAGTTTGGATGCTTATGTTATCTATTAAATGTTCATCAAGTTTTAATAATTTGGCTATTGTTTTAAATGAAGAATAAAATGTATCTATAAGAAATAATGAAAATTTCGGAAAAATTACAATCCCTTTTTTAGGTAGAATCCTTCCAAAAATTATTGATAATATAAATAGGATTATAATTAATATAGCTACAAAAATAATTAATTTTCCTAAAAAACTATAAAGTAATTCAAAATCAATTGTCATATTTAAAACTCTTCAATAGTGTAATTTTCATATTCTTTATTTAATTTAACACCTGTCGATGTTTTACAAATTGATATACCTGATAGTGAATCACATGAACATAAAACGTCCTGTTCCGGGTGTGTTCCAGGAATAATATTGCAATTTAAGTTTACTTTTTCACCAACAGATAATACCTGTGATAATCTTTTAGTGGATGGATGATTTTTATTTAAAATTACAATGGGTGAGTCTTCCTCGCGAGTTAAGTAAGCTTGTGATCTGATTGCTCGTTTATCTTTTTTAAAGTTAGAAACTGCAATTATATCATCTTTTTCAAGGAATTGAACAATTTCTTCATTATTTTGCGTTGCTATAAATAGCATTTTATTTTCATGAGCTACTTTTACAATTCCCACAATTCCTGTTTCACCTTCTAAAAATAATATTTCATCATTTTTAAAATCAATATTCATTTTTATCACAAAAAAAAAGAAAAAATAAGAATAATATAAAATTATTCTTTACATTCAACATTATCGCTTTGGCAAGATGGACAAACAACTTTTTTACCGAGACCTTTGAATTCATTTCCACAGGATAAACATTTATATCTTTTGGTTTTTAATTTGTTAATATCTATATCGGCCATTGGCCCTCCACTAGAACACATATAAAATCACCGTTAATATTATAATATTTATTTTATATAATTATTATATTTTTCTTTCAATTTCTTTGATTTTTTCAAAGGTCACATAATCATGTTGTAAATTCATTTAATTTTTAAAAGTACATTTCTTGATTTTGAAAATTCCTTTTATTAAATTAATTTATATTAATTTTTTGTTGATTATAGTTTAAGGTAAGCTTTTTATATAACCTCTAACTCATATTAATAATGTATATAAAACTAATTTTTATATGATTTTTTAAAACGATTAATAAGGTGATAATATGACAAATCAACCAATATTTATTCTTCCGGAAGGGACTGAAAGATATTCTAAAAGAGATGCTTTAAGAATGAATATCACTGCTGCTAAAGTATTGGCAGGTATTGTAAGAACTACTCTTGGTCCTAAAGGAATGGACAAAATGTTAACTAACAGTTTAGGTGATGTTACTGTTACTAATGATGGTGCAACTATCATGAGAGAAATGGATATTGCACAACCTGCAGCTCGTATGCTCGTAGAAACTGCTAAAAAACAAGAAGATATTGTTGGTGATGGAACTACTTCTGTTGTTGTAATTGCAGGTGAATTATTAAGTAAAGCTCAAGAATTATTAGAAGATGGTATCTCAACTTCAGTTGTTGTAAAAGGATATAGGAATGCAAGTGCAAAAGCTGTTGAATTATTAAATGATATTGCTATTGATGCTGATGAT
>CACZPT010000179.1 GCA_902783085.1 uncultured Methanobrevibacter sp. | reverse complement strand
GGATTCATTTATGACTAGAGTTTATTCTGAAACATATTATAAAACTTGGTTGAATAAATTTTTTGCATGAAACTTAAAGTAAAATACCATATAATATTATGGGATTAGGTTCATTTTTTAAAAAAAATAAAGAAGATAAAGTTAAAGAGCAATCCGAAGATTGTCATATTGATATTAACTGTGATGATTGTGAAATTTGTGAAAAATGTGTGATTGCATGTCCTAATAATGTTTTAGCTGTTATTGACAGTAAAACTTCTGTTAGAAATTCATTTGGATGTAAACGCTGTAAAGTTTGTGAATCAATTTGTCCAAATGATTGCATTAAAGTTAACTAAATTAATCTTATTTTAGAGATTTAACAAAAAAAAAATAATAATTATGTGTAGAATCATCTACACA
This sequence comes from uncultured Methanobrevibacter sp., assembly GCA_902783085.1. GTDB lineage: Archaea > Methanobacteriota > Methanobacteria > Methanobacteriales > Methanobacteriaceae > Methanocatella. The sequence goes on along the minus strand of CACZPT010000179.1, from coordinate 19,524 downwards.
TGTTTAATTGGAGTATATTTAGAAATTTCAGAGTTAACAGTACATAAATCATCAACATTTAAATCATGAACATCAGTGTGTGATGTAATCCTTGCAAATGTTTTTAACTCTTCTGTTGAAACTCTTAAGAAATTTTCAACTCTTTTAGAAGCAGAATCTATTTTTAATCTTTCTCTAAGTTCACTATCCTGTGTTGCAACACCAACAGGACAGTCACCAGTATGACATATTTTGTACTGTTGACAAGCTGTTGCAATCAATGCGGCAGTTCCAATAGCTACAGCATCAGCACCCATAGCCAGTGCTTTTGCAAAATCAGATGAAACCCTTAAACCTCCAGTAATGGTTAAAGTAATATCACTTTCATGTTCATCCAAGAATTTACGAGCCCTTGATAAAGCATATATTGTTGGAACAGATGTGGAATCTCTGATTAATTTTGGACTGGCACCAGTTGATCCGCCTCTACCATCAATTGTTATAAAATCAGGATTTGCATATAAAACATGCTCTAAATCGTCTTCTATTTTTCCAGCAGCGAATTTTAAACCAATTGGTCTGCCTTCAGATTCTTTTCTTAATGTATCAACAAGATCTTTCAAGTCTTCTTTTGAGTTAACCTCAGGTATTGTGGCTGGTGAATGTATATCTTCACCTAAAACTTTACCTCTAATTTTTGCAATTTCTTCAGTTACTTTTTCACCCTGCAATTGTCCTCCAAGGCCAGGTTTTGTTGATTGACCTATTTTAATTTCAATTGCATCTGCATTTTTTAGATTTTCATCAGTCACTGAGTATTTGTTTGGAACATATTCAAAAATGTATTTATATGCATTCTCCATTTCTTCAGGTAGTATTCCGCCTTCACCACTTGACTGTGCGGTTTTAACAGCTGCACTTCCTTTTGCAAGTGATATTTTGGTTTCTCTTGATAGTGCTCCAAAAGACATGTGGGCAACATAAATTGGAGATTCAATGACTAATGGTTTTTTTGCGGTTTTTCCTATAACTGTTTGTGTGTTTACATCAACTTCAGCTTCCAATGGTTGCGGATTTAACTGTGAACCTAAAATTAGTATATCATCCCAATTAGGCATTGGAAGTTCAGTATACATCGCAGCAACAATCGGTTCGCCGGTAATGGACATTTCATGAATCATGTCCATGTATCTAATCTCTTTATCACTTTTAGCATATTCTTTTAAATATGATAAATCGGAGTTTTCAATCTCTTTTTTTTCAATAGCTTTTGAATTTTCCATTTCAACAAATTTACTAATTGGTTGGTTACAAATTGGACATTTATCTAAGTTTTTAAGCAATACTCCAGTTGCTTCTTCATTGTGAATATGGCCACAGATGGTACATTTGTAAATCATTTAAATACCTCAGAATAATATTAGTTATTTTATAGTTATAAATTTAAGATATTAATAATAATTTTCATTAATCTAGAAAAAATACTATAATATAGAATTATCAAATATTATAGTATAATTAAAAAAAACTGGGGAATAAAAAGATGATATATTCAAGTGAAATTGAGAATATGTGTTGTGTTGCAAAAGGTGCAAATCATGGCCCGGCCCCAATTCCTGAAGAAGGAAAATGGGTTAAATCAAAAGAAGTCAGTGATATTTCTGGTTTAACTCATGGTATTGGATGGTGTGCTCCACAACAGGGATGCTGTAAATTAACATTAAATGTTAAAGATGGAATTATTGAAGAAGCATTAGTTGAAACCTTAGGATGTTCTGGAATGACACATTCTGCAGCTATGGCTGGTGAAATTTTAATTGGTAAAACTATTTTAGAAGCATTGAACACTGATTTGGTTTGTGATGCAATAAACACAGCTATGAGAGAGTTATTCTTACAAATTGTTTATGGTAGAACCCAATCAGCATTTTCAGAAGGCGGTCTTCCTATTGGTGCAGGCCTTGAAGATTTAGGAAAAGGCCACAGAAGCCAGGTGGGAACTATTTATTCAACCAATAAAAAAGGTCCAAGATATTTAGAGCTTACTGAAGGTTATATTACTGAAATTGCTTTAGATGAAGATGATGAAATTATCGGATATAAATATATTAACTTAGGTCAAATGTTAGATAATATTAAAGATGGTGTTGAGCCTATTGAAGCTATCAAAAAAGCTACAGGACAATATGGTAGATTTGACGATGCAGTTAAAACAATTGATCCAAGAAAAGAATAGGTGGAGATTAAAATGAATTTATTTGAAAGTTATGAAAGAAGAATAGATCAAATAATTCCTGTTCTTAATAAATATGATATTAAGGATTTAGATGAAGCTAAATCAATATGTGAAGATAAAGGATTTAATCCATATGACATTGTACGTGAGGTTCAGCCAATTTGTTTTGAAAATGCCTGCTGGGCATATACTGTTGGAGCTGCAATAGCTATTAAAAAAGGATGTGTTAAAGCATCTGATGCTGCAAGTGCAATTGGTGAAGGCCTTCAATCATTTTGTATTCCAGGCAGTGTTGCTGATGGAAGAAAAGTAGGTTTAGGTCATGGAAATCTAGCATCAATGCTTTTAAGTGATGAAACAGAATGTTTTGCATTTCTTGCAGGTCATGAAAGTTTTGCAGCTGCCGAAGGTGCAATTGGAATTGCAAACTCTGCAAATCAGGTAAGAGATAAACCCCTAAGAATTATTTTAAACGGTCTTGGAAAAGATGCTGCATTAATTATATCAAGAATTAACGGCTTTACTTATGTTCAAACTGAATTTGATTACTTTACCGGTGAAATAAAAGTGATTAAAGAGAAATCTTACTCCTCAGGTGAGAGAGCTAAAGTTAGATGTTATGGTGCTGATGATGTAAGAGAAGGCGTAGCTATTATGCATTTAGAATGTGTTGATGTATCAATTACAGGTAATTCAACAAACCCTACACGTTTCCAACATCCAGTAGCAGGAACATACAAAAAAGAGTGTATGGAACAAGGTAAAAAATATTTCTCAGTTGCATCCGGTGGAGGAACAGGAAGAACCCTACACCCAGACAATATGGCAGCAGGACCGGCTTCTTATGGTATGACAGATACTTTAGGAAGAATGCATTCTGATGCCCAGTTTGCAGGATCATCCTCTGTACCTGCTCACGTTGAAATGATGGGACTAATCGGTATGGGTAATAACCCGATGGTAGGAGCTACTGTTGCTGTTGCAGTTGCTGTTGAAAAAGCTATGAAAAAATAATGGATTTAATTCCATTATAAACTTATTTTTTTAAATTTTAGGGATAAAATGGAAGTCATTATTACTGATGAGCGTGATGAAAGGTTCATTGAGCTTTCAGATAAACTAAATCAAGAATACTATGACATTCACGGAGAAATGGTATTAAAATATAATGATTATAATGAGTTGAATGTCCCACATTTGGTGTTATTGGTTCTAAATTGGGATAAGCCAATAGCATGTGTTGCTTATAGGAAATTTAATGATAATTCCATTGAAATTAAACGACTTTTTGTTTCTAAACGCCATAGGAAAAAAGGTATTGCACACAAGATTGTTAAGCAAATTGAAAAAATAGCTATTGACTATGGATTTAAATATTCTTATATTGTAACAGGCATTAATAATACTGCAGCAATCAATCTATATAAAAAACTAGATTACACAGTCATTGATAACTTTGGAATGTTTGAAGATGATGAAGACTGCCTTTGCATGAAAAAAGAATTTAAAAGCTTACTTTGATATTATGGAATTCATTTTAGACAATAAAAAGTATATAATATCAAATCATGAGCTATTAATCGATTATCTGATAATTGACCAGTATTTTAGAAGCAATTATTCTAAGTATGATTATGATATTAAGTTTGACTTTATAACTCCTCTGTTAAAAAAGGATAAAATTGAATTTGAAGATATTTTAGAACAAACTAAAGTATTAGAAGAATTGATTGAAAAGCAAAAAATTAATTTTGTAGATTATAAATTTAAAATCAAACAAGATATTGACGGTAATTTTCAGATATCTTACCAAAACATTGTTTTAAATGATATTAATGTAGGAAGCTGTTCCAGTTTTAATTCTTTTAACTTCACTTTCAAAGGTAACGCCAATACTTAGTTTGAATCAAATAAAAGAAGAAGTGGAATTTTTCATTGAAAAATTCAGAAGCTATAGTGAATACAATTAAAGGTCAAGAATCTTAGCTGCATTTTCATACAATATCATTGATCTTTCTTTTTGGTTTAAATCAATTTTATTGAACATTTCCATTTCACTTTTACAATCCCACATCGGATAATCAGTTCCCCACAATACTTTTTCAACACCATATGCATAAATAAGTTCTTTTGCAGTTTCCGGTGATAAATCATATAAGCTAGAACTAATATCAACATATAAATTAGGGGTTCCTGCAAGTTTTTCGGTTGCTTCCTGCCATAAACTCCAGCCTGCAAAATGAGCTCCGATTGTTGTTATATCTGGAAATTTATCTAAAAATGGTTTTAATTGCTCGGGATTTGAATAATTATATCTGAAATCACCACAATGAATTAATAAAGGTACATTGCCTTCACTGATTACTTCACCCATTTTAAATGCACGTTCTTCGTTTAGTGCGAATCGTTGAAAATCCGGATGAAGTTTTACACCTTTAAGTCCAAGTTCAATTAAATATTCAAAGTCACCCTTAATGTCATCACTATCAGGATGCAGTGTTCCAAATCCTGTGAAAATATCTGAATGAGCTTTTACCTCTTTGCTTATAAATTCATTTATAGATTTAACCTGTTTGGGTGTTGTTGCAACAGAGTGAACCAGATAATGGGTTACACCAACTTCATTACCATCCCTTAACAAATCATCTACACTGCCATTTAAAGACATGTCCAAATCGTAAAAGTCTCTTATTCCCTTAACTGCTTTAGAAGCAATTTTATTTGGATAAATATGACAATGTGCATTAATTATTTTTTCCATTTAATTTCACCTTATAAAAATTATGTATTTTAATATAAAAATAGTTAATTATTGTCAGTTATACTAAGGTTATACGCAACTTTTATATCATATTAATAATATATCTACCTTTATATTATTCTTAATCTTATTGAACTTCGCAAAAACAATATTTAAGGATGTAGATTCTATGGCTGAAGAAGATGAATATATTAAACGTCTAGAAAAAATCATTGATAAACAGGATGATTTATTAACTCATTTAGATGCTAAATTCAACCAACAACAAGCTTTAAATGAAACTTTATCAAATCAAAATCAGATTTTAAGAGAAGATATTAAAAAACATAAAAATCTTTTAAGAGATATGAATAAAACCGTCACCCAGCATAAAAATGTTGTGAAAAAACTAAAAAAAGAACTTGAACAACAGCTTAAGATTCAACAGGATTTGCATAAAGATTATGGGGAAGTTATTAAAGGATTAACCGATGAACTTGAAGAAGAAAAAGCAAAAAACAATCTCTCATCAATAAATACAAACATAAACACCCCTATTAATCAGCCAAACAATGCACCATCAAATAAAAAACAATCCAATTCCCAAAAAGTTGAATTACCTCCAAAAGATTTTGAAAGTAACCATTTATCCAATATTTCAAATAAAGTTAAAGAAATGAGTGATAAAACAAATAAGACTTCCGAACCTCAAAATAACAACGCTCCCACTAATCAAAATAAGGATGAAAAAAAGATATGCCCTAATTGTGGAACGGAAATTATGGGATGGTATATATTCTGTGATGCCTGCGGTACAAAATTAAACTAAGGTGCTATTATGGGTTTTTTTAACAATATGAAAAACATAAAAGATAAAGCATTGGAAAATGAAAAAATCCAGAATATTGATGAATTAAGTGTAATTTTTGATGCAATAGATAGACAAGCAGAAAAAGAAGATGAAAAAAACAAAAAGGAAAAAGAATATTATGAAAATTTAACACCCGAACAGAAAATCGAATATAAACGTCTTCAAAAAAGAAATAAAAATCTTAAAAGATTAGGAATGTACGGATTAACAGTTGCGGGTATGGCTACAGGCTTTGGAATTCCAGTATTGATGGCAGCCAATGTGGGAACAATTTTATCTGATGATAGCTTAACATTTGATAAGGAAAAACATGACGAAAAATTAAATGCATCAAAAAAATCAAGAAGAGGTCAAAAGGCCAAAAAAACAAAAGAAAAACCTAGAGAATACTTTTCAGTTAGTTATGATTTTAATGGATTACCTGAAGTTTCTACTTTAGTTGATTATGATCCATATTGTTTAAAATTCAGATATGAAGAACTTATAAGGGAGTAGTAATATTATGGCAGATGAAGAATATGTTGATTTAGATGGTGATGGATACGAAGAAAGTGTTGTTTCAGATGAAGACGGTGACGGTAATTATGATACCGTTGTAAGTGATACTGACGGTGACGGCTATGCAGATACTGTTGGAGTTGATACAACAGGCGATGGTTATGTAGATACTGTTGGTGTTGACACTACAGGCGACGGCAATATTGATTATGTTGAATCTGACACCGATGGTGATGGCTATGCTGATTTTGCAGCTGCCGATACTACAGGTGACGGTAATCTTGACACTGTTTATAGTGATACCGACGGTGACGGATATGTGGATTTTGTTGCAGAAGATGTTGACGGCGATGGAAACTTAGATATTGCTGCTTATGATTCTGACGGTGACGGATATGCAGATACTTACATGGCAGATACCGACGGTGATGGAAATCCCGACACCTATGGTTTTGACTATGATGAAGATGGTGAAATCGATGAATATGGTGTTGATGAAGATGGTGATGGTGAAATAGATTATTATGAAGATGATATCGATGATGATCCATTCGATGATTTCTTTGATGATGATATGTGATTGCCATTAAGATTCAATATTTTAAAATAATTTTTTTTAAACCATCACTATTAAATTCATTTTAATTTTTTAAGCATAAAGCATTTTAAAAAAAGAAAAGAAGTGATATGAAATCACTTAAATATTAATTGATGAAGGTAATGAATTTGTGTTTTTATATTGTATTAATATATCGACTGAAATATCTAACATTCTAGATGGTGAAACATCCGGAACACCAGAATTATAGATTCCAATATAGTTAGGAACACTGCCATGGCTTTCAATCCAAGCTGAAAATCTTCTTGACATATCAATATAATTTGATTGAGCGATTGATTGTGATCTGTCACTTCCACTTGGGTGTGCTGCATAGGAAGGATTTCCAACTGATATTGTTGCACTAGGATTTCCATTACCAATTTCATAAATAGATTTGGTTAGAATATATAAACACTGTGGTTTTGTTAATGACAACGAACCAAATTGAACTGGGAAATTACCGCCAGAATTTTTAATAGCTTGAGCCAATGCGGGAGCTTCACTTACAGGAAAACTATTAAGTGAAATAGAGCTTTGAGGGGCTGATTCAGCGGATGATGATGGTGCCTGGTTGAGAATATTGCCATTACCATTATTATTGCCATTGAATAGATTTGTACTAAATCCAATGAATACAATTGATAGAATGACGATTACTGCAATTAAAATACCGATTATGATTTTTTTGGTTTTTTCGTTATCATCAGTAGTTTTAACAGCATTATTATTATTAGAAACGGCTGTTTTTTTTGGTTTAATTTTAGTACCACAATATTTACAAAATTTAGAACCGTCTTTTAGTTCTTTTCCGCATTTTGGGCAAAACATTATAATACCTCTTTTATTATAACTTACTAATAATATTACTTTATGATTTTTTATTTATATAATATTTTGTTTAATCATCGAATTCTTTTTCAAGTATTATTGTTACAGGTCCATTATTTTCTAAATTGACTTTCATAAATTCTCCAAAAACACCACTTTCAACATCAATACTTTCTAAACATTTGTCTTTAAAATAATCAAATAATTTTGTTGCGATTTTGGGATTTAGTGCTTTGTGAAATGATGGTCTGTTTTTTTTAGTAGATGCATATAATGTAAATTGTGGAACAAGTAATACTTTTCCACCAATATCTTTTACAGATAAGTTCATTTTCCCATTTTCATCTTCAAAAATTCTTAATTTTATTAGTTTTTTAGCCATATAATCTGCTTCTTTTGTTGTGTCATTAATGCCGAATCCTACAAGAACCATTAATCCTTCATTGATTTTACCTGTTATTTCATCTCCGACGCTTACACTTGCACCTGTTACTCTTTGAACAACTAACTTCATTTTACCATCCACATGTAGATAATATATTTATTAATTTTAATAATCTCAACAAGTAAGCTTTATATTAAAAATTTAATTATTTATTTTAGATTGTAATTTAAAAACTTACAATTTAATGAGTCATTCATTTAATTAAATGTTAGTATAATTTCTCACCACTATATTCATTTTCTTCTGTATAAATTCTGATAAGAGTATCTAAAGTATCATCATAGACCAACCTATATCCAATAGCACCACCCTGAGGTGATTCCACATTGTTTAAACTTAAATTACTGCCTCCACCACAATTATTTATAATATACCACATCCCATGAGGAGTATAAATAAAAAGTGTTCCCTTACCATATTCAGAATCGTTTTTAAAACTATCATTTGGATCATAGATTTTAGTGGAATGAAGTGCCAATCTGCTTAAATTTTGTTTTGGCCGAGTTCCACCCTTTAAAAAAAGAGTATTAAGCCAATCATAGCACTGGTCTTTAAGTTGTCTTTTCTTTAAAGGATCTGCGAATGCATTTTTAATTTTATTTCTTCTTTTCTCAAGAGTATTTTCAATCCCCAGAATCTCTTCAACTTTGCTGACATCCTTTTCAAGACACCTGTATCCTTCAGGTCTTCCTGTAACTTTAATGATTCCATCAGCAAAATCCTTACGTCTAAAATTTCTCATATACTTTTTTACTTTCTCAAACTCATCATCAGGTATTTTTTGGTTTAGGCCATACAGATAACCATATTCACTAGCATCAAAGCATTTAGTTTCAAGTTTTAAGTTATTAGCATCTACCATCTTATCACTTGTATAACATTTTATATTTCAATATAAAAAAAGCTATTTACTTAGTTTTTAAATAATTGGTAACATTTTTATAATAATTAATACATAATACCATCATGGTAAAAGTAAGTATTTTAGGAGCAACCGGCGTTATAGGTAAAAACGTCGCATTCAAATTAGCCAGAAATGATACAGTTGATGAAATTGTCTTATTTTCAAGACCTCAAAGTGTCGATAAGGCCAAAGGTGAAATGTTTGATATGTATGATGCACTAGCTGCAGAAGATATTGATTGTATTTTAACACCAACATGTGACTTTAATGATATCGCAGATTCACAAATAGTTTTAATCACATCAGGCATTCCAAGAAAAGAAGGAATGAAAAGACTTGATTTAGCTATTCCCAATGCAAGAATTGTCAGTAATTATGCTAAAGCAGTTGCTGAACATGCACCGGATTCCATTATTATAGTTGCAACCAATCCTGTAGATGTTATGACAACCATTGCTCTTGAAGCTTCAGGCTTTGACAAAAAAAGAGTTATTGGAATTGGAAACCACTTAGACTCCTTAAGATTAAAAACCTATTTTTCAAAACAGATTAATATCAATAGTTCTGAAGTCCACACAAGGGTAATCGGTGAACATGGAGACCATATGGTCCCCCTTTTAAGTTCAACAACCATTGGAGGTATCCCTCTAAAATATTTCATTAAATCAGTTGATATAGATGTTATAAGACTTGTAAACAGACTTAAAAAAGCTGGAAATACAATCATCTCCAAAAAAGGAGCTACTGAATATGGTCCATCATATGCTATTTCAAATCTGATTTCAACAATAATCACCGACAGCCATAAAATTTTAACCGTCAGTACCTATCTGGATGGTGAAATTGGTGATGTTAAGGATGTTTCCCTTGGAGTTCCCGTTGTCTTATCTAAAAAAGGTATTGCAATGATTGTTCCAATCCACATGAATGAATATGAAAAAAAAGAATTCATAAATGCCGCCAATACAGTTAAAAAGTCTAGTGATGAAGTTAGAAGACATTTGGAAATATAATTTCATAATCTTTTTTTCTATTATCTCTTTTTCTTGAATCCATTGAAATCAAATCATATATCAGTTTGTTTCTGGTTAATATTTCCCAAGCCCCATATGTCTTTTGAATGAAATCATAATTAAGTTCAATATTGTCATGAATTAAACTGCATTCATATGGAAATTCACTTTCATCAAAGATTAAAAGTAATTCATCATCCTTATTAATATGAGGTATCAGCGGAAAAGTTCTGCATTGAATGGGCCTGATTTCACGTTGACATCTTGGAGGATTTAAACATTTTAATCCATAAACTCCACTTTTCCAGGAAAATGGGTATTTGACCTCACCTGCATTTTCAATATATACTAACTCAAAGTTATCTGATGATTTGACAATTTTTTCTTCACCCGGAAGCAGATAAATAATTAAATCATCATTTGCATAGTCCTCACCATCATAAACACAGCATATTTCACCACATAATTTTCCACAGTCAAAATCAACCGGTGAAACCCCATCCAAAAGCTTATAAATCTCTTCTATCAATTCTTTAGTTAATTCCATTCTATCATTAAATTTTTAAAGTTCACTAATTAAATAATATAATAATAGTAATTAATATATTTTTGAAGTGTTATAAATGGCGAATAAGAATGTCGAACTAATGAGAGGTAATCCTGAAACAGCTGTTCGCAAACTAGCTATCCCAATTATGATTTCAATGCTTTTAACAGCATCATATAATATTATTGACGGTATTTGGGTAGCAGGTTTAGGTCAGGCAGCTATTGCAGGAATTGGTTTTGTAACTCCAATATTTATGATATTGAACGGTGTGAGTGTAGGTCTTGGAAGTGGTGCAACAAGCAGCATCAGTCGTTTTGTCGGCGCCCACAATCACGAAGGTGCAAACCAGTCAGCCGTTCATGCGTTATTAATATTCTTAATAGCTTCCATTGTATTAACAATTGCATTAGTCGGACTTCAAAAACCATTACTTATCAGTTATGGTGCATCCGGCCAGTCATTAGCTGAAGGACTTAAATATGGAACTCCACTATTTTTAGGTTTATTCGGTTTTATTTTTGCAAATGGGGCAAGCGGTATCCTTCGTGGAGAAGGAGACATGAAAAGAGCAATGTATGCTGTTATTGTTTCTGTAATTTTAAACACTATTTTAGATCCCGTGTTCATTTATCTTTTAAATTTCGGTTCAGCAGGAGCATCACTTGCAACAATCGTCAGTTCTATTGCATCAGCTATTGTTATAATGTATTGGATTTTAATTAAAAAAGACACTTATGTTAATGTTAGTTTAAAAAACTTTAAATTTGAATCAAAAGTAGCTAAAGATATTTTAAAAGTAGGTATTCCTGCTTCAATGGATATGCTTATAATGAGTATTGCAATGAGCATATATCTTATATTTATCTCATCAATCGGCGGTGAATATGGTATTGCAGCATTTACATCAGGTCAAAGATTATATTTATTTGCAATAATGCCTCTAACAGCAATCGGCAGTGCAGTTACAGCAGTTACAGGCAGTGCCTTTGGTGCAAAAAACGGTGATTATCTTTCAAGAGCACATATTTACGGGGTGAAATTCGGAATTGCTTTTGGAACCTGTGTTTGTATTATTTTAGTTGCCTTTTCAACTCCATTAGCTACATTATTTGCATATACTCCTGAAACTTCCTCCTTAGTTCCTGAAATCGCCCTTTATCTTCAGATTGCATGTTTATGTCTTCCGCTGACTGGTGCCGGAATGACTTCAAGCTTTTTTTATCAGGGAATTGGAAAAGGTATAATAAGTTTAGCCTGGACTATAATACGTGAAATTGTTTTTGCAACAGGTTTAATGTATTTATTTGGAATAGTGATGGGATGGGGCTTGATTGGTCTTTGGGCCGGTCTTGCACTTGGCAGAACACTTGCTTCCATTTTAAACTTCACTTATGCAAGACTTACAATTAGAAAAATAAGGGCGAAATTTAACAATTAATTTATTTTTATATATAATGGTTTTATACATGTTTAGAAAAATGAGAAGAGCCAATCAGGAACTTTCAAAAGATGAATGCATTGATATTTTAATTAATCAGCCCCGTGGCGTTTTAGCACTTTTAGGTGATGATGATTATCCTTATGCATTACCAATAACCCATGTCTATGTTGACGGTAAAATATACTTTCATGGAGCCCAGAAAGGCCATAAAATTGATGCAATTAAAAAACATTCAAAAGCATCTTATTGTGTGATAAATGAAGATGTTTTAGCTGAAAATAGCTGGTGGTATACATTTAAAAGTGTGATTGTCTTTGGAAAAATTAAAACAATAGAAGATAAGGATGAAAAAAATCGATAAATTAACCTGCTTAGGGGATAAATTCTTTCCAACACATGAAGACACGGAAAATGAAATCAAAAAAACTTCTTGATAGGACAGAAGTTTTTGAACTTACAATTGAACATATTTCAGGCAAAATTAGTTAGGAAAAATAAAAAATAAGATAATTAGTTTGTTAAAACTAATTATCATTTAATTTGGTCTTGTATTGAATTTATCGCTTGATTTTATTCCAATCAATGAAGCAAAAATTGCAAGTATACATGCAAAGGCACATATTCCACAAATTATTTGTGAAGATTGGACAATCATGGATGCATATTGCGGAGATAACTCCAAATTGCCCATTATCCATGCAAATACTAAAGTCAAAAGACCCAAACTCATTGTCTGGCCGATTGTTCTCATTGTAGCCTGTGAAGCAGAAGCTGTTGGAGCATCCTTTGGAGGAACTGAACTCATTATTGCATTCATATTAGGTGATGAGAAAAGTCCCATTCCAATACCCTGTAAAATCATTGCCAGAATGACAATATAAAGTGGAGTATCACCATTCAGGAATGTTAGAATTATAAGAGCTACTGCAGCTATTCCAATTCCTAATGCGGCCAGTTTTTGAGGGTGTATTTTATCTGAAAGTTTACCTGCATTTGGAGCCATGATTGCCATGATTATTGGTGTGATTATCAATATCATACCTGATAACTGTGCATTCCATCCCCTAACATACTGGAAGTGATAGTTAAGGATTGTTGTAACTACCATTATTGCCAAATAACTGCATAAAGCAGCGATATTTGATGATGTGAACTTTTTATTTTTAAACAGATTCATGTTAAATACTGGGGATTTTTGTTTAAGCTCGTAAATACCAAAAATTACAAGCAAAGCAATTCCTAAAACAGTTAATATTTTCCCGTTTGTTGTAATCAAAGTTGTAAATCCGTAAATAAACAATAAAATTCCTATTCCATATAATACAGATCCTATTTTATCAATCTTGTCGTGTTCATAGGTTTTCCATTCCTGAGGGATTTTAAATATCATCAGTACAATACATAGGACTAAGAATGGAATTACAAAGTAAAACATTGATCTCCATCCTAAATTATGTACTAAAAATCCGCATATTACTGGAGATAGGGATGTTGCAAGATAAACTCCGGTTACTGTAAAACCTAATGCTTTTCCCCTGTTTTGCGGTTTTACTGCAGATACTACCATTGCCATTGCAGATACATTTAGAAATGCTACTCCTGCACCTTGAATTATTCTGAATATTAGAAATGATTCTGTTGAAAATGCAAGACATGCGCCGATTGATCCGGTTAAAAATACTAAAATACCTGCAAGCAGAGATTTTTTAACACCGTATTTTCCTGAAATCTGACCTGCTGGAACTGTAAATACAGCTACAACCAGGAAAAATATTGTTGGAACCCAATTTTGAATAACATTGTTCATTGCAAAATCGCTTGCAATTGCCGGCACGCCAATTATTATACCATTTGATAAGAATACTGCAAAAAATGATGTGATAAATGATACGAATATGACATATGTTTCAAATTCTATTTTCATTATATATCCTCCTTTTCAATGAGTTTTTTGCTATTTAAAGCAATTTGTTTTAATTTTTTGATTAGCTCATGATCGTCATTGTCGATTCCAACTTCTTTTTGCCATTTTTTTGTAATTTCCCTAAGTTTCGGGACTAGTTCGTTACCTTTTGGAGTTGTCTTCAGCATGTATTTGCGTCTGTTATCTGGATTAACTTTTCTTATGATGTATCCGTTGTCTTCAAGTTTTTTTAAAGATTTAGCTATTTTTGCTTTGCTTTCACTGTAAATATTGACTAAATCGTCTTGTGAGCAATTTGGATTATCATAAATCATCATTATATATCTTATTTCATGACCCAGATTGAGATTTGAAATTTGTGAATTCAGATATTTTATCTGATTTTTTGAAATATTGTGAATCCATGCTATTATGGGAGCATTTTCAAATACCTGATTATCATCCATAATTTTCACCTTTTCTGATTTAATTTTTGTATTAAAAATTATTTAAATGTTTCTTTGTAAACAGTTAATTATGAAACAATAATATTTTTTAAAAAAATAATTGAAATCAAATCAATAGGCCAACATACACATAAATAAACCTCATTATTGTAATAAATTTTAAAATTTAAATATATCTTTTAATAAATAAAGAATTATTTACTCATTACTTAATGGTGAAGTTAGTGTTTGATTTTAAAGATATAAAACTATATATTGCTATTTATACAATCATTATCCTTTCATTTAGTATTTTCTTCTTTAATTTCACTGATTTTTCACACACTAGCTTTAAAATAGCAATGATTATTTTGTTAATTGTAATCGGAGCAATTTCATTAATTTTTTATAAGTATAATATTGAAAAGATGCATAAGGTCGCATTTGTAATTATACTGCTGTTTGGAATAACAATGGTATTTTTAACACCAATTACAGATGCATCTGATGAAATCGAACATTTTATAAGATCAGACATTGTATCAACAGGCCAAATTTCAACCGACTACATTGCAATTCCCAACTCAACAGAAAATGGCTATCAAACAATTGCAACAACAATCATTTTTGCAAATGCAACAGGAATGACCGTATTTGATACTAATGTAGATGATTCGCCAATCAACCATACACCAGACTATTTCAATTCAGCATTTTCACAAAATCCATTTTATGCATATTTAGCACAGGCAATAGGTGTATTTTTAGCCAAATTATTAGATTTAAATGCAATCTGGATGTTATGGCTATCAAGACTTTGCAACATATTACTCTATGCAACCATCATTGCATTTGCCATTAAAAAAGCACCTACATTTAAATTGCCATTATTAATAGTAGCTATTTCACCTATCAGCATTCTTTTAGCTGCATCAAACAATACTGACGGTCTTTTTACAGCACTGGCATTACTGGCCTTTGCTTACTTTTTGCATTTCTGTGAAAATAATAATATAGAATGGAAAGATCTTCTTATATTTTTTGCAAGCATAATCCTGTGCGGTTTATTAAAGGCACCATACCTGGCATTAAGTCTTTTAGTATTCTTAATTCCTAATGAGAACTTTAAAGATAAAAGGCAAAACATAACCTCCAAAGTATCAATCATTGCCGTGTTGCTTTTAGGCTTAATCTGGAGCGGTTATGCAACAAATGAATTATTACATTCATGGAGAGGATTGCACATGAGTGAAAAACATGTCAATTCAACCGAACAGTTAAGTTATCTGTTTTCAAACCCAATCGTTTTCGGCGATAAAATCATCAGATTATTCACAGAACTGCCAATAATAATTGATAGATATTTCTTCTTCCCTGATGCAGGTCGTGTACAATTCTCAAAATTCTTTGCAACAATATATAGTGTATTCATTTTAGCATTTTCATTTTTATATCCTTTGGAGAAAAAAATTACAAAAAACAATAGAATAAAAGGATTTTTAATTGCATTTTTAATATATGCAAGTGTAGTTTTCGTGCAATATCTGACCTGGTCAAGTGTTGGTGCTGCTAAAATAACAGCAGGAGTTTACGGTCGTTATTTCACACCACTAATTATATTTTTACCATTTATATTCGGCAATACCCATACCAATTATGATAAGGATAAAATTAGTTTTATTGCTTTAGTAATTGCAATGGGAATTACTGCAGGAGTCATGATTATGACTTTATTCATCAAATACTAGGATTTTAAAAATTTGTCGAATTTCTTACAAACAGCAGATGTATTTTTAGCAGGACCCCCCCTGTCTTTTACAATATTAACCTAAATATTTAAAGCACTAAAAAAACAAAATTTAACTCATATGCACACTTTTGAAATTATTAAAAAAGCATTTAATTTGCCTTTTAATGCTTATAAAGGATTTATTTTAGTTACAATTCTTTTTTTCATTAGCGAAATTACTAATGAAATAATTTATCAAATTGAATTTGGAGATTTATCAGTATTAATATTAACTTTAGTCCCTATAGGCGACATAGTGCTTTTTGGAGCTTCAATAGCTATTGTCTATCACTACATTGATGAATCTTTTGATATAAGGAAATTATCCCTTAAAACTACAACTAAAGTAGGATTTAATGATTTAATACTTGAATTATTTTATTATAATATAACGCTTATTGTAACTACTATCTTATCTTACTTATTAGGCATTTTTCACAATATCAATTCAATTATAGACAATATGCTTTTATTAAATGATGAGATAAATTCTATGACTTTACCTAGAATACTTGAATATATGAATCCTGAAACTTATCAGCAACTGGCATCTTCTGTTATACCTTTAATTGCAATATTTTTAATTCTTTTTACAATATTTTTCTCATATTGTTCTCTTGGTAAAATTATATTAAAAGAAACTAATAGTATGAAAGAATCAGTTAACCTTGTAAAACTCACAAAAATTATTAAAAGAAAAGGTTTTAGGAAATATTTGAATTTCGTTATTTTGACTTTAATTGTGCTTTCATTTGTTCTATTGCTTATGAAAACTTTTGAATATTATTTAATTATAGGAAGTGTGTTTTCTGCATTGGCAGAAGCTTTTGCGCTATTTTTTGTTTTGGATTCCTTTTCTTTATTTTATTATTCTAATTAAAAAAAGTTTAATGGAGCATTATGCTCCAGGAATAGTATATTTATCATTTACTCCATAAAATATTCCGTTTCCTCTTCGTTTTTCACTTACATTTGATAAAGCATTATTGAAGATTATATTTAATAATTTATATCCGTCTTTATCAATAAAATCGGTTAATGGAGTATTATTTTCTCTTATTTTCAATGCATCTTTTTCAATGTCAAAGCATGCGCCATAGAGTATTTGTGCTGAATTTTCCCTGATAGATTCAGGAGGATATTTTTCAGTTAAATCCTTTGATTTTAAATAATCCTGGAAGTATTTCCATTCTTTTTTAATTTCTTTTCCTTTGTCTGTTAATTTGGATTTCTGCAATATATCCTTATAATTTTCACCATCATATCCATTTTCATTTTTAATTGCATTAATAAATTTATCAATGTCTTTTTCAAATTTATTAGCCATTGAAGTATTATTGCATTGTTTAGCCATGGATTTTAAGTTGAATTTTTTGCTTTTATTCATATTTTTAAGCAGGTTGATTGCAACAGTTTCGGAAGTTTTTAACTCTCCTTTATTTGCAATTCTGAGAGTTATTTTTTTCATAACTTCCATATCCTGGGAAGTTAATTTCTTGCCCACTTCATATGAATCCTCCAAATCAATATCACATTTGATTTGATCTTTATTTATCAAATCAAGTATGGTAAGTGATAATGCACTAACAGCTATCGTGTTATTTTTTGCATATAATATGGTGATCATAGGATATGAATCATCACTTGGAGGATTTTTAGTGTTTTCATTTTCATGATTTTTATTTAATCTCAACATAATCTTATTCCTCATCTTTTAAAGATTCTTCTTCATTTAAATATTCTTCATATGCCATTTTAATTTCTTCAATTAACTCATCATTTCCTTCAATGACTGGTCCGGTATAATCACAATCCTTGCAAACACATTGTGACCAATTTTGAGGAATAATCCAATCAATATTTTTAGATCCACATCTCGGACAGATTTTATGCATTTTCATTTTAATTCCCTTTTGATTTATAATTTAAAAAAAATTATTAATACAGGATAATTAGAATGCAATAGGTGAAACATTATTATCCTGATTGAACTGATTTAACTGTGAACTTAAATCTGCGTCATTTACATTACTGGTATTTTTTGTCCAGAATACAACAATGAATCGTTCACCATTAACCTCTATTACTTCACTAACACCATGATTTGCATGATCAAAATCTTTGAAAATAACTGTATTATCTGAATTTTTAGTAATTTGCATATCATCATCAGCAGTTAAATACTCAAAACCATCGTCATGAATTAAATCATCATATGCATCATTATCATCAACATCGCCTGCAGAATATCTGTAAATAGTTACTCCTGTGTCATGACCTTTATTTAAAAACAATGCATTATAAGGTCCGCTGTATGCCTGACTATAAGATCCATCTACCTGAAAATCACTTACATTCCTTTGTGCACAAACAGTGCCCATTAAAAGTAATGAAACAAATAATAAAAGTGCTATCTTTTTAAAGTTCATGTTTTTCACTCCAAATATTGAATTGTACGAGATTTTTTAAAAATCATTTCAAGTACAAGTAATTATATGAAATCATCAATATATAAAGTTTTTCGAATGTAAGTGCTCACTTACATGTTTAAACAACAATTAAGCTTTATTCCATTGTATAATATGTCTAAGAAGCTATTACCGTAGTGTTCTATTTCAACACTAGGTTTTTTATCATATACTCTCCACAATATAATTGACTGGAATGTAATACTAAAACACATCACCGCCAATACCCTGGAGTCAACATCCCTGATATTGTCTTTTTCGATTTGATTTTTGAAAAAATCATCCAATTTATCAATAACTGTATTGGTGATTTTTGAAATCAATTGCTTTTTTTCAGGAATATCCCTAACTTCTTCCATAGCCACTTTTATAATACTGAAATCATTATCTGAAAGATTTAAAAGTCCGGCAAAATTACTTTGAAGATACTCTTCAATTCCGTCATCCTCATTAAAATCAAAAATTTCTTTTAATTTATCGATGAGTATTTGAAGATAGTAGTCCTTTGTAATGTCAACTAAATTTTTTTTATTTTTAAAGTTTCTAAAAATAGTTACTTCATTTACACCTGCTTCAGCAGCTATTCTTTTAGTAGTTGCCTTGGTAAATCCTTCCTTTTGAATAATTCCAAATGTGGCTTTAATGATTTTTTCATCAGTACTGGTGAACTTATTCATAATCATAGTTATATTTGTAATATTATATAAATTATCATATAAAATACCTATTGCTGTCAACCACTTTTTTAACCAATTTATTTCATCATATATTCCTCCGTTGATTAAACCTAAACTTTCCTACGAATGTTTTTT